>NZ_JBEZKL010000081.1:0-32977 GCF_040704695.1 Streptomyces sp. NPDC048411 | reverse complement strand
CTACTGCCCCCGCCCGCGGGCGGTTCGGGCGATGGGTGCCACGGAGCCTATCCGTGGCACCCTTCGCCGTATCGGCCGGGTGAGCTGTGCGTCAGCCCTGCGAATGGCTGTTCTGCCTGCCGTCCGCCGGTTTCAGCGGGACTTGGGCGGTGTCCGTCGGGTCCGGGACGGTCGGCGGCCCGCTCGACGTGTCGCCCGAGGGCGTCGGGTCGGACGACGTCGACGGGGGCGGACTGTCCGCCGGCGGCTCGGAGGACGGTGCCGCGCTGGACGGCTCGCCCGACGGGCTGGCCGACTCCGACGGCTGCGTGCTCGGGCTCGGCGAGGTCGACGTCGGCGGCGGCGGCGCCACGGCCGCACCCATGTTCGTGTCGAGGTTGAAGGTGCTGGTCCCGCCCATCACCTGGAACGTGTAGTCCGCCCAGATCTCGGCCGGGAAGCCACCGCCGTTGACGCGGCCGCCGCCCGCGGCGCCCTTCAGGGTGACCTGCGCACCCTTCTGGATCTGGTTGCCGTCGGCCCCCTTGTGGGACTCGGCGGCCTCACCGAAGAGACCGACCGAGGTGACGAGCTTCGGGGTGTAGCCGGTGAACCAGGCCGACTTGTTGTTGTCCGAGGTGCCCGTCTTGCCGGCCACCTGCTGGCCGCCGCGGCCCGGGGCGTCGCGCACCGAGGCCCGGGCCGTGCCGTCGTCGACCACGCCGGTCAGCACCGAGGTCACCGAGTCCGCGGCCTGGCGGCTGATCACCTGCTCGCCGATCGGGTCGGGCAGCGCGATCGGGACGCCCTGCCGGGAGGCGGACTTCACGATCGACGGGGTGACCTTCTTGCCGTGGTTGTCGAGCGTCGCGTAGATCCCGGCCATCTCCATGGGGCTCGCGCCCATGGAGCCGAGGGTCTGCGCCGGCACGACCGGCAGGCCCTCGACGTTCATGCCGAGCTTGCCCGCGGTCTCCATCACCTTGTCCATGTGGACGTCCACGCCCATCTGCGCGAAGACGGAGTTGATGGACTTGTTCATCGCCGTCTGGACGGTGACCGGGCCGTAGTTCGCGTTGTCCTCGTTGGGCGGCGCGAAGGCGATGTCACTGCCCTGGACCGGGCGCCGGCTGTTGCCGTCGTACCGGGTGTTGGCGGTGATCGGCTGCCCGTCCTGCGTCCGGGCCTCCTGGTCGAGCGCCGCGGCGAGGATGATCGGCTTGAAGGTGGAGGCGGGCTGGTAGTCGCGCCGGGTGGCGTTCGACGTCCAGTGCTCGGTCAGCCCGGTGCCGCCGTACAGGGCGAGGACCCCGCCCGTCTTCGGATCCACCGAGACCGCGCCGGCCTGCACATCCTTGTCGACGCTGCGGCCCTTCGTGTCGAGCTTGCTGGTCAGCCCGTCCTTGACCGACTGCTCCAGCTGCTGCTGCTTCTTCTTGTCGATGGTGACCGTGATGGTCCAGCCGCCCGCGTCGAACTGCTCATCGGTGAGGTGCTCCTGCTTCTGCACCACGGCCCGCGCCGCATTGACGATGTAGCCCTTCTGGCCGGTGAGACCGTCCGCGGGCTTGGGGGCCTGCGGCACCGGGAATTGCAGCCCCTGGCGCTTGCCGGCGTCCAGCCAGTGCTCGCCGACCATGTTGTTCAGTACGTAGTTCCAGCGCTCTTTGACCAGCCGCTTGCCCGTGGGCGAGGCGGCGGCCCAGTCGTACTGGCTCGGCGCCTGGAGCAGCGCCGCGAGGTAGGCGCCCTCGGCGACGTTCAGGTCCCGGGCGTCCTTGCCGTAGTACGCCTGCGCGGCGGCCTGGATGCCGTAGGCGCCACGACCGTAGTAGCTGGTGTTGATGTACCCGGCAAGGATGTCGTTCTTGCTCTTCTTCTGGTCGACCTTGAGGGAGATCACCAGCTCCTTGAGCTTGCGGGTGATCGTCTGGTCCTGGTCCAGGTAGTAGTTCTTGACGTACTGCTGGGTGATCGTCGAGCCACCCTGCTTGCCCTTGCCGGACAACGTGTTGATCAGACCGCGCGCGGTGCCCTTGAAGTCGACGCCCTGGTCCGTGTAGAAGGACTTGTTCTCGGCGGCGACGAAGGTCCGCTGCACGTCCTTGGGGACCTCGGACAGCCCTACGATCTCCCGGTTGACCTCGCCGGTACGGGCCAGCACAGTGCCGTCGGGGTACTTGTAGACGTTGCTCTGGAGCTTGGCCTGGGCGTTGCCCTCGGGTATGTCCACGATCATGTAGAGCACGAGGAACGTGCCCATGCCGAGCAGGCAGAACCCGAAGAAGGTGCCCAGCAGTTTCTTCCACGTGAAGAGTCTGCGTATGCCGCCGCTCTTCGTAGCCCGTCGCGCACCGCGCTGCTGGGCTCGTCGCGCATCCGCTCGACCCATCGCTGTCTTGCTCCCTGTTTCTCTGCTCGCCCGGATCCCCCTCGGCCCAGCCAGCTAACACTGTCGGTGGGGACAAAAAGCAAGAGATCCGGCCCTTTGCGGACGTGACAATCAGCACCCGCTCCTTAGGGAACCGACTCACGAGAGGTGCGCATGGTTGCGAGGACAGCTGATCCGCGAGCAGATTGCCAGCACTTTTAACCAGACAATCAGGGCGATTCCATGACCGACCATCCTGCTTCGTACACCGACCCGCGCCCAACGATGCCGGAACCCGTCAGCAATCCGATGGTCGTGCTGTACGGAGACCAGGCGGCGCAGTCGGTGCTCAATAGGGACGCCCTGTACCAGACCCTGGTCGCCCGGCACTCGAGGACCGGGGCCAGGGGGCCGGCAGCACGCGGTTCCGGAAACGGGCACGGGAAGGCTCATCAGGGTCGGCCCGGGATCGGGTATACACCCTAGGTATACACGCCGCGTATAGTGCTCAACATGTCTATCGGCCACACCCTGCTGGGACTTCTGGAGTCCGGCCCCCGCCACGGCTACGACCTCAAGCGCACGTTCGACGAGAAGTTCGGCCACGACCGCCCCCTGCACTACGGGCAGGTCTACTCGACCATGTCCCGGCTCCTCAAGAACGGCCTCGTCGAGGTCGACGGCATCGAGAGCGGCGGCGGCCCCGAGCGCAAGCGGTACGCCATCACCGAGGCCGGGATCACCGATGTCTCGGCCTGGCTCGCCCAGCCCGAGAAGCCGGAGCCGTATCTCCAGTCGACGCTCTACACCAAGGTCGTCCTGGCCCTGCTCACCGGCCGCAGCGCCGCCGATCTGCTGGACGCCCAGCGCTCCGAGCACCTGCGCCTGATGCGTATCCTCACCGACCGCAAGCGCAAGGGCGACCTGGCCGACCAGCTGATCTGCGATCACGCGCTGTTCCACCTCGAAGCCGACCTCCGCTGGCTGGAACTGACCGCCGCGCGACTCGGCCAGCTCGCGAAGGTGGTGAACCCGTGACCCCCGCCGGTTCCCTGCTGACCGCACACGACCTGCACAAGTCGTACGGTTCGACACCGGCGCTCGACGGCGCCTCGTTCTCCATCCACCCCGGCGAGGTCGTCGCCGTGATGGGTCCGTCCGGCTCCGGCAAGTCGACCCTGCTGCACTGCCTCGCCGGGATCGTCACCCCCGACCGCGGCACGGTCACCTACGCGGGCCGCGAGCTCTCCACGATGTCCGACGCCGAACGCAGCGCCCTGCGCCGCACCGAGTTCGGCTTTGTCTTCCAGTTCGGCCAGCTCGTCCCGGAGCTGACCTGTGTGGAGAACGTCGCCCTGCCGCTCCGGCTCAGCGGCGCCCGGCGCAAGGACGCCGAACGCACCGCCCTGACATGGATGGAGCGCCTGGAGGTCGACGACCTCGGCGCCAAGCGCCCCGCCGAGGTCTCCGGTGGCCAGGGTCAGCGCGTGGCCGTGGCCCGCGCCCTCGCCTCCTCCCCCAAGGTGATCTTCGCGGACGAGCCGACCGGCGCCCTGGACTCCCTCAACAGCGAGCGGGTCATGGAGCTGCTCACCGAGGCCGCCCGGTCCGCCGGCGTCGCCGTGGTCCTGGTGACGCACGAGGTCCGCCTCGCCGCCTACTCCGACCGTGACGTCACCGTGCGCGACGGCCGGGCCCTCGATCCGGAGCACGCGGTATGACCCTGCTCGACCGCACGACGGACCCGGTCACCGAGCAGCCCCGGCCCACCGAGCGCTCCCGGTCCGCCGCACTGCTGCGCGATCTTGGTCTCGGCATACGGTTCGCCTGCTCAGGAGGGCGCGAGGGCTGGACCCGCACCCTGCTCACCGCCGTCGGCGTCGGCCTCGGTGTGGCGCTGCTGCTGGCCGCCTCCTCCGTGCCGCATCTGATCGACCACCGTTCCGCGCGTGAGCAGGCCCGCACCGAGACCAAGATCTCCGAGTCGCCGGACGCCCTGGCCAAGAAGTCGGACACCTCGGTGCTCCGGATCAGCGCAGAGACGGAGTACCGCGGCCGCACCATCGATGGCTTCCTGATGCGTGCGGACGGCGCCCACCCGGTCGTCCCGCCGGGCGTCGCGCGCTTCCCCGGCACGGACGAGATGGTGGTCTCCCCCACGCTGAAGGGCCTGCTGGGTTCCTCGGAGGGCAGCCTTCTCAAGGAGCGGCTGCCGTACCGGATCACCGGCACGATCGGCGAGGCGGGCCTGGTGGCCCCGGGAGAGCTGCTCTTCTACGTGGGCAGCGACACCCTGACTCCCGCCAACGGCGGCCACCGGATCGCCGGTTACGGCGACCCGGGCCCGGGCAAGGAGATGCCGCCCATTCTCATCGTGCTGATCATCATGATCTGCGTGGTGCTGCTGGTGCCGGTCGCCATCTTCATCGCGACGGCCGTGCGCTTCGGCGGGGACCGCCGCGACCGCCGGCTCGCCGCGCTGCGTCTGGTCGGTGCGGACATCCGAATGACCCGCCGGATCGCGGCCGGCGAGGCGCTCTTCGGGGCGTTGCTCGGCCTGCTGACCGGCCTGGTGCTCTTCCTGGTGGGGCGTCAGTTCATGGGCTCCGTCGAGGTGTGGGACGTCAGCGCCTTCCCGTCGGACCTGGTCCCCGACCCCTGGCTGACGGCGCTGATCGCCGTCGCGGTTCCCGTGGCGGCGGTGCTCGTCACGCTGACCGCCCTGCGTTCGGTGGTGATCGAACCGCTCGGCGTCGTACGCAACGGCCACAATCGCAGGCGCCGGCTCTGGTGGCGGCTGCTGATACCCGTCGCGGGACTGGCGGTGCTCGGGCTGACCGGCAAGGTCGACGAGTTCTCCCCGGTGAATCCGTATCCGATCGCGGGCGGCGCTGTACTGGTCCTGGCAGGGCTCGCGCTGCTGCTGCCCTGGCTGGTCGAGGCGTGCGTCAACCGGCTGCGTGGCGGACCGGTGCCCTGGCAGCTGGCCACCCGCAGGCTCCAGCTGAGCAGCGGGGCGGCCTCCCGCGCGGTCAGCGGCATCGCGGTCGCGGTCGCGGGTGCGGTGGCACTGCAGATGCTGTTCGCCGCGGTGGGCGACGAGTTCAACCGGATGACGGGGCAGGACCCGGCGCGCGCCCAGTTCTACACGTTCTCCGAGAACGTCACCGGTGAAGCGGCCACCCGGACCATCAAGGAGTTCCGGGCCACTGAGGGCGTGAAGGCGGTCATCGGCACGGTCGAGGCGTACGCCTTCAAGCCGGGCACGTACAAGGACGACGAAGTCCAGCCCACCACCTCGCTGACCGTGGGCGACTGCGCGACTCTGCGCGAGATCGCCCGGATCGGCTCCTGCAAGGAGGGCGACGCGTTCATCGTCCACCCCAGGGACAAGGACATGGCCGAGTGGATGGACAAGACCGCCCGCAAGGGCGAGGCGGTCGAGCTCGACTACGAGGTGGGATCGGCACCCGGCAAGAAGTCGAAGCTGTGGACCCTGCCCGCCGACACTCCGACTGTTTCCCCCCGCCGCGATCCGATGGGAGAGGAGCACTGGGGCATCATGGCGACGGCCGGCGCGATCGACCCGAGCACCCTGCCGCACGCGCAGACCAAGGCGCAGATCCGGGTCGACGAGAGTGTCAAGGACGTCGCCGAGTACGTACGGAACACGGCCGCCCGGCTCGACCCCGGGATGCGCGTCGTGACCCTCAAGTCGGTGGCCCGTGACCGCCAGTACGCCAGCGTGCAGACCGGTCTCCAGGTCGGCGCGACCGCGACCCTGCTGCTGATCGCCGCCGCGATGCTGGTGTCGCAGCTGGAACAGCTCCGGGAGCGCAAGCGGCTGCTCTCGGTCCTCGTCGCCTTCGGCACCCAGCGGAGCACGCTCGGCTGGTCGGTGCTCTGGCAGACCGCCGTACCGGTGGTCATCGGCCTGGTGGTGGCCGTCGCGGGCGGTCTCGGCCTGGGTGCGGTGATGGTCTGGATGGTCGCCAAGAAGGTGACCGACTGGTGGTTGTTCCTCCCGATGACCGGCGCGGGAGCGGCACTGATCCTGCTGGTGACTCTGGTCTCGCTGCCATCGGTGTGGCGCCTGATGCAGCCGGACGGCCTGCGCACGGAGTGATGGCGCGGTGGTCGCAAGGGGTGCGGTCCCCGGGGGACCGCACCCCTTCCTCCTGCTCTACGCGCCCGTCGTCACCCGTACCGGCAGCGCCCGCATCGCCTCACGCAACGCGGCGGCGAACTCCTCGAACTCGCCCTGTCGGGCCGCCCCCGTCCGCATGCCCAGCGCCACCCGCCGCGTCGGCGCGGGCTCCGCGAAGTACCCAGTGGTCAGCGCGTCGTTGCGGGCGGTCTCGACGGTCACGGCGGTACGCGGCAGCAGTGTCACCCCGAGTCCGCCCGCGACCAGCTGCACCAGCGTGGAGAGCCCGGCCGCGGTCGTGGTGACCGGCGCCCCCTCCGTACGGCCCGCCTCCCGGCAGATGTCGAGGGCCTGGTCGCGCAGGCAGTGCCCCTCGTCGAGCAGCAGCAACGGCAGTTCGCGCAGCGCCTCGCGCGGAATGTCGGTGCGCCCGCCCAGCCAGTGGCTGCGCTCCATGACCAGCACGAAGTCCTCGTCGAAAAGCGGGAGTTCGGTCACCTGCGGCACCCCGAGAGGTACGGCGAGCAGCAGCAGGTCCAGCCGTCCGGCGGCCAGCCCCTCCAGCAGCGACGAGGTTTGTTCCTCGTGCACCTGGAGGTCGAGCTCCGGGTAGCGGTCGTGGACCAGCCGCAGCACGGCCGGCAGCAGATACGGGGCGACGGTCGGGATCACACCGAGTCTGAGCACTCCGGTGAACGGCGCCCGGACCGCCTCGGCCTCCTCCATCAGCTCGCCCACGGCCTCCAGCACCACCCGGGCTCGCACCGCGAGCCGTTCCCCGGCGGGCGAGAGCAGTACCTTGCGCGTCGTACGCTCGATGAGCTGGACACCGAGCGTCTCCTCCAGCGCGGACACGGCTCCGGAGAGCGCGGGCTGACTCATCCCGATTGCTGCCGCCGCATCCCTGAAGTGCAGATGTTCGGCCACGGCCGCGAAGGCGCGCAGCTGCGACAGGCTGGGCTGTTTGGGGCGATTGCCCTGGTTACCCTGCGCCACTGATAGGCACCTCCG
Source organism: Streptomyces sp. NPDC048411 (assembly GCF_040704695.1). NCBI lineage: Bacteria > Bacillati > Actinomycetota > Actinomycetes > Kitasatosporales > Streptomycetaceae > Streptomyces > Streptomyces sp. NPDC048411. The sequence goes on along the minus strand of NZ_JBEZKL010000081.1, from coordinate 25,469 downwards.
ATCATCACGACCAAGTATAGCTATTTCCGCGATCAATGCCCTCTGTGTCATGGTGGACACCGTCCAACCCTCAGGAACTCCCGCAAAAGGGAATTCCTACGCTGCAAGGAGAGCGCGTGCTCACTGTCGGTGACAAGTTCCCCGAGTTCGACCTGACTGCTTGTGTTTCGCTGGAGAGCGGCAAGGAGTTCGAGCAGATCAACCACAAGACCTACGAGGGCAAGTGGAAGATCGTCTTCGCGTGGCCGAAGGACTTCACCTTCGTGTGCCCCACCGAGATCGCCGCCTTCGGCAAGCTGAACGACGAGTTCGCCGACCGTGACGCCCAGATCCTCGGCTTCTCCGGTGACTCCGAGTTCGTGCACCACGCCTGGCGCAAGGACCACCCGGACCTGACCGACCTGCCTTTCCCGATGATGGCCGACTCGAAGCACGAGCTCATGCGTGACCTCGGCATCGAGGGCGAGGACGGCTTCGCGCAGCGCGCCGTCTTCATCGTCGACCAGAACAACGAGATCCAGTTCACGATGGTGACCGCCGGTTCCGTGGGCCGTAACCCCAAGGAGGTCCTCCGGGTCCTCGACGCCCTGCAGACCGACGAGCTGTGCCCGTGCAACTGGACCAAGGGCGAGAGCACCCTGGACCCGGTCGCGCTCCTCTCCGGCGAGTGAGCTGACACCGACATGGCACTCGACGAACTGAAGGCCGCTGTTCCGGACTTCGCCAAGGACCTGAAGCTGAACCTCGGTTCGGTCATCGGGAACAGCGAGCTCCCGCAGCAGCAGCTGTGGGGTACCGTCCTCGCCTGCGCGATCGCCTCACGCTCGCCGAAGGTGCTGCGCGAGCTGGCGCCGGAGGCCAAGGCCAACCTCTCCGCCGAGGCGTACACCGCGGCGAAGTCGGCGGCCGCCATCATGGCGATGAACAACGTCTTCTACCGGACCCGGCACCTGCTGTCGGACCCCGAGTACGGGACGCTCCGTGCGGGTCTGCGGATGAACGTCATCGGCAAGCCGGGCGTGGAGAAGGTCGACTTCGAACTGTGGTCGCTCGCCGTCTCCGCGATCAACGGCTGCGGCCAGTGCCTGGACTCACACGAGCAGGTGCTGCGCAAGGCCGGCGTGGACCGTGAGACCATTCAGGAAGCCGTCAAGATCGCCTCGGTGATCCAGGCGGTCGGCGTCACCCTCGAAGCCGAGGCCGTGCTCGCCGAGCAGTAACAGCAGCACCCCTGATACGAGAAGGGCCCCGAGGACGACCGACCGTCCTCGGGGCCCTTCTTCTGCCCTACTCCGTCGCCGGCTGCGCCGCTTCCATATCGGCGTCGCCGACGCCGTGGTCCTTGGGTGGCGGTCCCGGCGCCCGGGTCGGGGCGACGCCGTCGGCCGAGGCGCCGCGCGGCTGCGGTGCGTGCCGCAGCACCTGCTCCTGCCCGTACGCCCGCAGATAGCCGACCACCGTGTTGGTGACGGCGACCAGCGGAACCGCGACGACCGCACCGCCGATGCCCGCGATCATGCCGCCGGCGGCGACCGAGAGGACGACGGCGAGCGGGTGGACGCGTACCGCACGGCCGAGGATGAACGGCTGCAGCACATGGCCCTCGATCTGCTGCACGGCCAGCACCACGACCAGCACCATCAGCGCGGTGAACACCCCCTCGGTGACCAGCGCGACGACCACCGCGAGCGCTCCGGAGATCACCGCGCCGACGAGCGGGATGAAGGCGAAGAGGAAGATGAAGACGGCGAGCGGCACCGCCATCGGCACATCGAGGAACCAGATGCCGAGCCCGATGAAGATCGCGTCGATCAGGGCGACCAGCACCGTGCCGCGCACATAGGCGGTCAGCGTCCCCCAGGCACGTGGCCCGGCGCCCGCGACACCCGGCCGTGCCTGCGCGGGCACCAGCTTCAGCACCCAGTGCCAGATGCGCTTCCCGTCGTACAGCAGGAAGAGCGTCGAGAACATCGCCAGCAGCATCCCGGTGAGAAGCTCCGCCATCACGGTGACGCCCTGGAGTCCGGCGGAGGTTATCTCCTCGGTGTTGGTGCCGATGGTGTCGCTGAGATTCTTCGCGACATCGTTGATCTGCTGCTCGGTGACATGGAAGGGGCTGTCGAGCAGCCATCGCTTCAGCTCCTCGATACCGTCCCGCACCTTGTCGGAGAGAGTGTCGAGGTTGTCCATGACCTGCCAGACCACGAACCAGCCGACCAGGCCCATGATGACGAAGCCGAGTATCGCGGTGACGGCGGTGGCGAGACCCCGCGGCAGCCCGTACCGCCGCAGCCGGGAGACGGTCGGCTGCAGCATCGCGGTGACGAGCAGCGCGGCCACGAACGCCAGCACCACGAGCTGTATGGCGCTGATGACCTTCATCAGCACCCAGAGCGTGCCCGCGAGGACGAGCAGCCGCCAGCCGGCCTCGGCCGCGACGCGCATCCCCCAGGGGATCGCCGCGACCGGATCGGGGCGGGCGGCGACCGCGGGTGCGTAGGCGGGCGGCGCCGGGACCCGGCCGGGGGCGGTGGACCGGTCTTCGGCGGTGGACACCGCGGCGACGACCGCGACCGGGACTTCGGCCTGCGCGTCCCGTTCCCCCTCGACATCCCCCTCGGCCTCGGCCGCGGCGCGACGTTCCTCCAGGCGGTCGCCCAGCTCGCTCAGTTCGGCGCCCAGCCGCCCGAGCCATCCTGGCAGTTTCGACATGAGTGTTTCTCTACCCCCGAGTTCTCTCCACACCACTCCCCCGGAGTCGTCCGGACGACGGTACACGCGCGAAGCCCCTCACCGTAGGACGGTGAGGGGCTTCGCAAGGTTGAGACCGGAACCTCGGAAGGTTCTAGTACCAGTGGTTCGCCTGCCAGAAGGACCAGGCACCGCACGGGGAGCCGTAGCGGCCGTCCATGTAGCCGAGGCCCCACTTGATCTGGGTGGCCGGGTTGGTCTGCCAGTCGGCACCGGCGGACGCCATCTTGGAACCGGGGAGCGCCTGGACGAGACCGTACGCACCGGAGGACGCGTTGGTCGCCCGGTAGTTCCAAGTCGACTCGTGGTTCACGATATTGCTGAAGCACTGGAACTGGTCGCCGGGGATCATCTGGCGAGCCATCGCCTGGACTTCGGCCACGGTGTACGAGCTCTGCGTGGCGAAGGCGGAGGCGGAACGCACCGCGGACCGGCTGGCGCGCTGGGCGTCCGCCTTGGCCTGACGCTCCTTCTCCAGCTTGTCCTCGGCCGCCTGCTTCTTCGACTGGGCGTCCTTGGCGGCCTGGATGCGGGCCGCTTCTTCCACGGACTTCTTCGCTGCCGCGTCGGCTGCGGACGCCTGGGCGTCCGCCTGCTGCGTCAGCGAGGCGGTCTGCACCTGGGCCTGCTGGCCCGCAGGGATGTCGGCGAGAAGCGTCGTGTCGGCTGCGGTCGCCTCGAAGTTGTTGTCGTCGGCAGCAGGAGTGCTGCCCGATGCAACGCCTACGACGGCGCCGACGGTGGTGACCGCAGTGGCAGATGCCACGGCGAACCCCCGGACCGAGATCCGGCTCACACGGTGTCCTTCCAGCATCGCCCGCTTAGGTGACCTCGCGGGCGCAATCGTGCCCCTGGCACTGGCCTCCCTACTGCTTGGGTCACGGGAGGCACGGGCCCGGTGGGCGACTCCCCTGGAGGAGTGCCGCGTGGTGCTCGCGGGCGGCATACGGACGGCGATTGTTGAGTTGTCTGATGCGTGGCACCTCTGGAGGTGCGGGTGTGCCGTATGCGGGGCCTGACGGAAGCAAGACTCTGCCGGAACGGGCCGCCGCGAAGCAATTCTCCGTTGCGTGTGAAAGCTCACACCCCGTTTGGTCCACGTGTTTTACGAAAAGGGTGCCGCAGCACGATGCCGCCCGGCTAAGCTCTTCGGCTCGCCGGGCGGCATCAATGGTCGCATCCCGTATCAGATCTGACCTTCCTCCAGCATTTCGGTCACCAGCGCGGCGATCTGCGAGCGCTCGGAACGGGTGAGCGTGACATGCGCGAAGAGCGGATGGCCCTTCAGCTTCTCGACCACGGCGACGACTCCGTCGTACCGGCCGACCCGGAGGTTGTCCCGCTGCGCCACGTCATGCGTGAGCACCACTCGGGAATTTGCCCCAATCCTGGACAACACGGTCAGCAGGACGTTCCGTTCGAGCGACTGCGCCTCGTCGACGATCACGAACGCGTCGTGGAGCGAGCGGCCCCGGATGTGGGTGAGCGGCAGAACCTCCAGCATCCCGCGCCTCAGCACCTCCTCGATCACCTCGCGCCCGGCGACCGCCGAGAGCGTGTCGAAGACGGCCTGCGCCCACGGGCTCATCTTCTCGGCCTCGGTGCCGGGGAGATAGCCGAGCTCCTGGCCGCCGACCGCGTACAGCGGCCGGAAGACCATCACCTTCTGGTGCTGCCTCCGCTCCAGGACGGCCTCCAGACCGGCGCAGAGCGCCAGCGCCGACTTGCCGGTGCCGGCCCGGCCGCCCAGCGACACGATGCCGACGTCCTGGTCGAGCAGCAGATCGAGAGCGATGCGCTGCTCGGCGCTGCGGCCATGGATCCCGAAGGCCTCCCGGTCGCCGCGGACGAGGCGCACATGGCCCTCGGCGGTGATCCGGCCGAGCGCCTTGCCGCGCTCGGACTGCAGGACCAGTCCGGTGTGCACGGGCAGGTCGGCGGCCTCGGGGACGTAGAGCGTCTCCTCCCCGAAGAGCAGATCCACCTGATCGGCGGAGAGGGGCAGTTCCGACATGCCCGTCCAGCCGGAGTCGGTGACGGCGAGCTCGGCGCGGTACTCCTCCGCGAGGAGACCGACCGAGGATGCCTTGATGCGCAGCGGCAGATCCTTGGAGACGACCGTGACGTCATACCCCTCGGCCTGGAGATTGCGCGCGACCGCGAGAATCCGTGAGTCGTTGTCCCCCAACCGGTAGCCGGCGGGCAGCACGCCGGGGTCGGAATGGTTGAGTTCGACGCGCAGCGTCCCGCCGAGATCCCCGAGCGGAATCGGGGCATCCAGCCGGCCGTAGCGGACCCGGAAGTCGTCCAGCAGGCGCAGGGCCTGCCGGGCGAAGTAGCCGAGCTCCGGATGGTGCCGCTTGGCCTCCAGTTCCGTGACCACGACGATCGGGAGCACGACTTCGTGCTCGTCGAACCGGGCCATGGCGTTCGGATCGGCCAGCAGGACGCTGGTGTCGAGAACATAGGTGCGCCTGTCGGGCATGCGGCGCTTTGTGCTGGTCACCACGGAAGGACGTACCCCCTCGGACGAGGTTGGGGTGCGACGGCGTCGCGGAGCATCCCAATGGGAGAGGACGGACCGGGCTGCGACCCTCTTGCACGGGCCGAGCTCCGGCCCTCCGCGTCAGCCGCACAGTGTGTACGGTCCTTCGTGTGCAAAGGGCCTCCCGGGCGAGCGGACTCCATGCCGCTCACTTGGACACGACGTCCGCCTGGTTTTTGACCGGACGTCGACCTGTCAGGGGTATTCCCTCGAACACGCGAAGCCATGCCGCGCCGGGGGCGCGGGTGAGCCGGGAGTGGTACCCCAGGGCGCGTGGGTTCGGGTGTGGGCCGTCCGGGGACAGCGCCCCGGGCGCGCGAGTCCGGGCCGCCCGGCCAAGGGTTCCGTCCTCAAACGCCGGACTGGCTGCTCTTCGGACCCGCCCCTGCACGCGGGCCCCCGCCGGGCACTCGAGCCCGTCCGGCGACGGAGGACGGAACCGGTTCCGTGGAGGGCGGCACGTGACGACTCCGGGCACGCGGGTCCGGGCCCACCCGGCCGAAGGGTTCCGTGGAGGAGGCGGGCGGCGTCAGCCGCCGAAGCGGCGGCCTCGGGCGGCGTAGTCGCGCAGCGCGCGGAGGAAGTCGACCTTGCGGAACGCCGGCCAGAAGACTTCGCAGAAGTAGTACTCGGAGTGCGCGCTCTGCCAGAGCATGAAGCCGGACAGCCGCTGTTCGCCGCTCGTGCGGATCACCAGGTCCGGATCCGGCTGCCCCCGCGTGTAGAGGTGCTCCGAGATCAGGTCGGTGGAGACGATCTCCGCCAGGTCCTCGAAGGACGTCCCCTTGGACGCGTGGTCGAGCAGCAGCGACCGGACCGCGTCCGCGATCTCCTGCCGCCCGCCGTAGCCGACGGCGACATTGACCAGTATTCCGTCGACCCCGGACGTGGCCTGCTCGGCCTCCTTGAGGACGGTCTGCGTGTCCGCGGGCAGCAGGTCGAGGGTGCCGACGTGGTGGACGCGCCACCGGCCGTCCGCAGCCAGGTCGCGCACCGTGTTCTCGATGATGCCGAGGAGCGGCTTCAGCTCGGACTCGGGCCGGTCGAAGTTGTCCGTGGACAGCAGCCACAGGGTGACGACCTCGACATCGGTCTCACTGCACCAGCCGAGAAGCTCCTGGATCTTGTCCGCACCCGCCTGGTGCCCCTGCGCGGCCGTGCCGCCGGACGCCTTCGCCCAGCGCCGGTTGCCGTCGAGGATGACACCGATGTGCTTGGGCACCTGGGCGTGGTCGAGGCGGGCCTCCACCCGGCGTGCGTAGAGCCCGTACACCAGGTCGCGCAAGTTCACTGAGTTCACCTCTCGGTTCCGTGCGGGCCCTCCCGCCCCATTGCCCGGGGTCGGGGGTCGACCCCGTGGGGATCGTCGCACCGGTCCGCAGAGTCCGTAGCTCCGCCGTGCCGTGGCAGTCCCCGAGGCCGCCACATTACTGCGCAGGCACCGCACCGGCCCAACCCGGCCTGTCACAAGTCCGTGATAAGGAGGGAAACGTGACTGATTCTTCTTTCTCCTACCGGGCCGCCGGTTCGCGCTACGACTCCATGGAGTACCGCCGCACCGGCCGCAGCGGTCTCAAGCTCCCCGCCGTCTCGCTCGGCCTGTGGCACAACTTCGGCGACGACCGCACCCTGGACTCCCAGCGGGCGATTCTGCGCCGCGCCTTCGACCTCGGTGTGACCCACTTCGACCTGGCCAACAACTACGGGCCGCCGCCCGGCTCCGCCGAGCTCAACTTCGGAAAGCTCTTCCAGCAGGACTTCGCCCCGTACCGTGACGAACTGATCATTTCGACCAAGGCCGGGTACGACATGCACCCCGGCCCGTACGGCGAATGGGGCTCCCGCAAGTATCTGCTGTCGTCGCTCGACGCCTCGCTGAAGCGGATGCAGCTCGACTACGTCGACATCTTCTACTCGCACCGCTTCGACCCGGACACTCCGCTCGAGGAAACCATGGGTGCGCTGGCCTCCGCCGTGCAGCAGGGCAAGGCGCTGTACGTGGGCGTCTCCTCGTACAACTCGGAGCAGACCGCCGAGGCGGCCGCGCTGCTCAAGGAGATGGGCGTGCCGGCCCTGATCCACCAGCCGTCCTACTCGATGATCAACCGCTGGACCGAGGACGACGGGCTGCTCGACACGCTGGAGGAGGCCGGCATGGGCTGCATCTCCTTCGTGCCGCTCGCCCAGGGGCTGCTCACGAACAAGTACCTGAAGGGCATCCCGGAGGGTTCGCGCGCCACCCAGGGCAAGTCCCTCGACCCTGATCTGCTCTCGGACGAGGTGATCCGCCGGCTGAACGGGCTGAACGACATCGCGCAGCGGCGCGGGCAGTCACTCGCTCAGCTGGCGCTCACCTGGGTGCTGCGGGACAGCCGGATGACGTCGGCCCTGATCGGCGCTTCGAGCGTGAAGCAGCTGGAGGAGAACGTCGCGGCGCTCGCCGGGCCGGCACTGTCGGCCGAGGAGCTGAAGGAGATCGACACCTTCGCCGTGGACACCGCCGGCACCAACATCTGGGCCGGCCGGGGCTGAGAGTCCGGTCTTCGCCGGACGGGTACAAAAAACGGGCCGGTCCGTGGGGGGGGATACGGACCGGCCCGAGGGGGGGTTTCCACCATAACCCTTCGTAAGTGATGCTGCGTGCCACGCCACTCGACAATCACTCTCCGAATTCGGTGGACTCCGGTCCGAGCACAGCTCCTGGGGCGGAAGGGGCGGATGAGGCAGGTGTGCTGCCGGAGGCGTCGGCTTGACTCCGGGCCCTCCCGGCCGGAAATCAGTGACCGCCCTCCGGCTTCACGCAGCCGGTGCCGCGCGCTCCACCGCGCCGTACACCACGCCTTCGCGGCAGACCGGGGCGCTGTCGATCAGGTACGGGTGATGGTGGCCCCGGGAGCCGGCGAAGTCGGTGCGGTACGGGCCGGTTGACTGCGGCCTGCGTCGCGCCGTCCGGAATCCCGTCGAGGAGGGTGTGGGCGGCGCTGACCGCCTACCGCGGCTTGCGGGCCTCGATCAGGAAGCGGGTGGTGTGCGCGACGAACGGCCCCTCGGTCTCGATGAGGTGGTACAGGGCGGCCAGCTGCGGCCGGTACCGCTCGACCGTGAAGCCGGGCACCATCCAGATCACCTTCCGCAGGAAGTAGACGACGGCGCCGATGTCGAGGAACTCGGTACGCAGCGTCTCCAGCCGCAGATCGACGACCTCCAGCCCGGCCGCCTCGGCCTCGGCACCGGCCTGTTGCGGGTCGCGGGCGCCGCGCACCTCGGGCGGCTGCGGGCCGAGGAAGTACTCGACGAGTTCGAAGACGCTCGCCGGACCGACCTGCTGCGAGAAGTAGGTGCCGCCGGGTCGCAGGACGCGTGCGATCTCCGTCCACCAGGTGGTCACCGGGTGACGGCTGGTCACCAGGTCGAAGGCGGCGTCCCCGAACGGGAGCGGCGGCTCGTCCGCATCGGCGACCACGACGACGCCGAGCGGGTGCAGTCGGGCGGTGGCGCGGGCGATGTTCGGCGGCCAGGACTCGGTGGCGGCGGTGAGCGGAGGCAGCTTCGGGGCGGAGGCAAGGACCTCGCCGCCGCCGGTCTGGATGTCGAGGGCGGCGTGGGCCCGGCCCAGCCGCTCGCCCATGGCGCGCGCGTAGCCCCAGGAGGGGCGTTGTTCGGTGGCCCGGCCGTCGAGCCAGGAGAAGTCCCAGCCGTCGACGGAGACGGCAGCGGCCTCGGCCACGAGTGCGTCGAAGCGTGCGCGTTCCTCTTCGGGTGTTCCGGGCATACAGTGATGGTGTCACCGGTGCGCCCGCGGACGCGACCGGATTCCGGGTCCCCCGTTCCCGGCGGTCCGTGAGCGGTACGGCAGGCCGTCAGACGGCGAGACCGCCCAACAGGAGCCCGAGCAGGGCGCCCCCGATCATGAACGGCCCGAACGGGATGCCCGTCTTGCGCCCGGCCCGTCGCAGGATCATCAGCCCGAAGCCGTACACCGAACCGAACACGAACCCGGCGAAGCCTCCCGCACAGACGATCGCCCACCCGTACCAGCCGAGGGCCACGCCCAGCGACAGGGCGAGCTTGACGTCGCCGAAGCCCATCCCGTTCGGGTTGATCAGGAAGAGCAGGAGGTAGAAGCCGCCGAGCGCGAGCCCTCCGAGCAGTGCGGAGGTCCACGATCCGGCATGCTCCGGAAGCAGCGCCGCACCGCCCAGGAGCAGCGCGGCCGCGCCGGCGAGCGGCAGCGTCAGCTGGTCGGGCAGCCGGTGGACACGGCGGTCGATGGTGGCGAGAAGCACGGCGACCGGGGCGAGCAGCAGCCAGACGACGAGCTCGGGGCGGAGTCCGGTGGCCGCGGCCAGGGCGGTGCAGCCGAGGGCGGTCACGACAGGGGTGAGGAGGGAGGGGGCGTAACGCTCAGCCGTTCTCCCGGCTTCACCACTGCCCGCATCCGGCACGGAAGCGACAACCGCTGCCGCCCGCGGAGCCGTCCGTACCCCGGCACACGCAGCGCACCGGGGAGAACCGAGCCAGCCGCGGGCCACCCCGCTGAAGGGGTGGCCGGCGGGGCAGGTGTCCCGCCATGCGTCGTCCGGTTCGACCGAGAACCGGTAGGCGGCGCGAGGGACCAGCAGTCCGGTCGCGGCGCCCCAGAGCGCGGCGACCCCCAGCAACATGGCGAACACGGAACCGACCCTAGGCCGGTGGACGCGCACGGGTCATGGGTCCAGGGGCCCACTGCGTACGGTTCCGGGCCCAGCGGCGGTCACCGGGCGCTACCTTCGTGGCCATGGGTCAATGGCGCAATGGAAACGGGACGTTGACGGTCACGGACCGGGAGGGCGGGCCCGAGCAGGAGGTGCCGCTGCGGATCGCCGCCTCGTACCGGGCTCGATCCAAGGGGCTGCTCGGTCAGGACGGGATCGGCGGGGCGCTGATGATCACCCCGTGCGGGAGTGTGCACACGTTCCGGATGCGGTTCGCGATCGATGTGGCGTACCTGGACCGGAAGTTCAATGTCGTGGCGGTCCGCACAATGAAGCCGGGGCGGCTCGGGATGGTGCGGCTGCGGTCGCGGCACGTGATCGAGTCGGAGGCCGGGACGATGGAGAAGTGGGGGCTGCGGCCGGGGGCCCGGGTGCGGGTCGTCCAGACCTCCTGACACGGGGACTTGGGTCAGGAGGTCCGGGGCGATCCGCCTCGCTGCCGGGCCGGGCCCGGTGCGGGCGGTCGCGGCGGGTGACGGCTGCGGCTCAGAGCCTGTCGGGTGACCTTCGATCGTCCGCCCGATCACAGGTCGCCCGACAGGCTCTCAGGAGGCCGGGCGGCGTGTGCCCAGGCCGCGGCCGACCAGCGGGGTCACCGTGCGGATCAGTTTCAGCTGGGCGGAGCGCAGGACCTTCACCGTCATGTCGTCTGACCAGCCGGTGGTCGTGGACCATTCGTATCCCGAGCCGACCACCTCGCTGGCGAACGCCAGTTCCGTCGCGAGCAGGGCCCGTGCCCAGTCCATCGGTTCCAGGGGCTCCTTGGCCGCAAGTGCCGTACGGATCCGGGCACCTCGCCGGTTCAGGTCGTCCGCGCCGTCGAAGCCCATGGCCACGGCGAACTCCTCCGTGCACCGCGCGGGGCCGCTCCACTCGATCAGGCCCTGTTGCAGGAGCCGGGACTCCTCATCGGTCAGCGTCAGCTGTTTTGCCGTCTGCGCGCCAGTCGTCACTCTTCCACCCTTCCGGGAGTCCGCCCGGCCCCGCGGTCGTAGTGCGTACGTGGGGTGCCGGCGGAACCTTCAGAACCTCAGGGACGCGACGCTAACCACCCGTCGACGAGGCCGTCTTGGGCCCGAGGGCTCACGCCGGGGCCCAGCCGGAGCCGTTGCAGGGGCGTCGCGACGGCCGTTCCGCAGGTCCCGTGGCCGCCGGGATCGACCGCCGGGTCCGTACCCGCATCGCAGGTCGCCGAATTCGCCGCCACCGCTGCGCACTTGGGCCCGTGTTTGGGGCCAAGGGCCCAGGTCACGCGGCCAGTTCGCCCGTACGCTCACGCCACACCCGAGGTTCAGTCAGCGGGGGACGAGCAGGCCGAGTGAGCGTCGGAGAGGGAGAGCCGTGAGCAGTGGTGGGGGCTGGGGACACGGAAGCGCGGGCCATATACCGCCGGGGCAGGGTCCCGGCCGGCCGGGTGGTGGTGGCCCCGGCTGGAAGGGCGGAGCCCGAAGCGGCGGCGGTGCGTTCTTTCCGCTGACGCGCAGTTGGGCCACCGGCGCCCTCGTCTACATCGTCGCCGGCTTCCTGGTGAGCCGCGGGCTGGTGGAGACCCTCGCCACGGGTGCGCGGCTCGAGGAGTTCACCTGGCGGCTGGGTCTGCTGCATGTGCCCAGCGTCATCACCACTCTGCTCACCGTCCTGGCCGCCGCCCGCGTCCTGCCCGAGGAGCAGCGGGAGTCCCGCCCGGTGTATCTGGCCGCCGCCCTGGGTGTGCCGGTCGCCGGACTCGCGTACGGCCTCTTCGTTTCGTGGCATCTCGTCGGCGTCGAGGGTGTGTTGATGCCGCTCGTGGTGCTGGTCACCGGTTCGGCCGCCGGGCTGGCCGTCGACCGGCTGCTGGAGGACGACGACAGCGCGGAGTCCGTCACCCCGCACTCGTACTCATGGCGGGACAGCGGCGCCACCGCCATGGAGTACCTCGGGGTGATCATCCTCGTCGTCACGATGATCGGCGCGATGGCGATGGCCGGTGTCGGCGGTCAGATCGGCGAGCGGATCCGGTGTGCGATCAGTTCGCTCGGTGGCGGCAGTGGGGGGTGCACCACCGGTGGCAACAACCCGGTCGCGAAGCCGAAGACGGATGCCGACTACGAGCCCAAGCTCTGCCAGATCTCCAGCGTCTCCGAAACGGTCGGCGACAAGGTCAAGATCGGCTGGTTCGAGTGGGGCAACGAGTACGGCTTCCAGCAGAAGGTCAGCCAGGCCAAAACGGATGTGAACGGGGACGGCAAGGTCGACGAGAACGACAAGTTGGTCTACATGACGTTCACCGACGCCGCATCCGTCGGCGTCAACGCCAGCACCCCCGGCTTCAAGCTCGGCAAGCTGGGCAAGGCGGATATCGACGTCGGCGGCGGCGTCAAGATCACCAACGGTGACACCTGGGTCTTCAAGAGCGAGGAGGACGCCAAGAAGATGCGGGACGACATCGAGGAAATGAAGATGTGGGAGGCCTCCACGAAGTACAGCGGCGCCTACGGCGGTAACTGGTACTCGGGGATGAAGTGGGCGGACAAGAAGAAGGACGTCGAGAAGCAGATCGGCAACAAGAAGATCTCCTACTCGACGATCGGCCTCAATGTGTACGCGGACGGCGGTCTCAACATCAGCGCGGGCGACGAGTCCAAGCTCGGCGCGAAGCTCGGCGGCAAGGCCAAGTTCTCCCCCGAGGTGACCATCTCGAAGGACGACGTCAACGGCAACGAGTCGTACACGTACACCGCCAAGCTCGAACTGGAGGGCAAGGCCAGCGGTTCGGCCGGCCCGCTCACCGGTACGGCCGGGGCGAAGGACACCCGTACCGGGGCCATCACCGTCACCCGTGACCAGAAGACCGGCAAGATTGTCCGTATCGACATGACGAAGACGGTCGAGACGGGCTCCACGTCCGACAAGGGCGAGGCCAAGGGCGACAACGGCAAGAAGGACGGCGACAAGCGCGGCGGCAAGGCGGGCGCCACCGACTCGTCCGGCGACACGGGCATCGAGGTCCAGACGAACTCGATCGTCTTCGGCAAGGACACCGACAAGGCGACCGAGGACAAGCGGGCCATCGCCGAGCAGTGGCTGGACGGCAGCGGCAACAACACCGCTCCGTTCGAGTACATGTTCGGCGACAAGTCGCTTCAGCAGAAGCCCGACGGAACCGACCCGTTCGAGCAGATGATGTTCCAGGACGGTCTGTCGAGCACGATGCAGTACCACGGCGAGACGGACGCCCAGGAGTTCGGCTTCGAGGTCTCGCTCGGCATGAGCCTCGGATTCTCCCTCTCGGACGAGCACAAGAAGGAGAATCTGACGAACGCGCAGTTCCTCGGAGCTCCGCAGGGCGACAAGCGCAATCTCCTCCCGTACAGCTACTGCGCGAAGTGAGCCCCGTACGCAGCACCCCGCACAACGAAAGGCGATGACGGCAGTGAGGAAGTCCCGGACGTCCGGCGCGGTTGTTGCCGCCGCCCTCGGTCTCACCCTGCTCACCGGCTGCGGCTCGTCGGACGCCGCCGCCGTCCCGGACGGCTGGGGCACGCTCGACACCAAGAGCGTGTCCGTCGGCTACCCCGAGAACAAGGGCTACAAGGAGCAGTCCGCCGCCGACCGCAACAAGAACAACGCGGCCGTCGCGCTCAAGGAGGAGGGCGGGCTGCGCACCGGCATGGTCTCGGTCCAGCTCGACTTCGCGACCGGCATCGACGACGCGGGCGAGGCCGCCTCCGCGGCGGGCGCGGGCATCGGCCTCGGTGCCACCCGCAAGGGCACCACCGACGTGCGGCTCGCGGGCGAGGAGAGCGCCCGCGAGGCGCGTCGGATCGACTACGAGTTCACCTCGTCCGGCAAGGAGCAGACGCCGGCGAGCGGCACCCGGATGACGGGGGTCGTGGTGGCGGGAGTCGATTCGAAGCACGTACCGTTCGCCGTCCGGATCAATGCGGTGAAGGGCACGCTGAGCGCTGGGGACCTCGACGCGTTCGTGGACTCGATCAGCGTGAAGTAGCGGGTGGAGGACTGGCGTTCATGGATGTACTGCCCGGCGGGACCGCCACGTTCCTGCTGCTCTTCGGCCTGTTCCTGGGTGCGTTCGCCGTACGGTCGGCGCTGCGGCTGAGCCGCGTGCTGAGCCTGGTGCGGCACGGGGAGCGGGCCGAGGGGCGGTGCGCGGAGCGCCGGGTCGCGGACCGGGGGACGGACCGGGAGCGGAGCTATGCGACGGAATACGTGTTCGCGTTCCGCACGCTCGACGGCCGCGAGGTCGAGTTCGTCGACCATGCGCCGGGCCCCTTCGGCTTCGAGGTCGGGGCGCCGGTCCGGGTCTCGTACGATCCGGCGGACCCGGAGAGGCGCGCCACGGTCGCCGGACCGCGGGCCTGGGGTCCGGTGCTGATGCCCGCGGTGTTCGCGGTGGTGCTGGGGGTGTTCGCGGCGGGGCTGCTGGTCGGGTTCGCGGCGATGCGGGGCTGGCTCTGACAGCCGCCGTCCGGACCGGCCGTCCGGCCTCATGTGGGCGCGCGCATCCACCCCGCCGGCGACGATCGCGGCGGCCCGGGCTACTCCACGTCGTCGTCTTCGTCGTCCTCGTCGAAGTCGCCCAGCACGTCGGAGAGGTGCTGGACGATGGGGTTGCCCAGCTCGTCCTCGGTGCAGAACAGTCCGTGCACGGCGCCCATCGGATAGATGGCCTCCTCCGTGTCCTCGCCCGGCATCCCCACGCAGGGGTCGTCGATGACCCCTGACGGATCCGCCTCCCCGAACAGGGAGGGCAGTTCGGCGCCCTTCACGGCGAACGGCTCGAACTTCCACACCGCCCCCCGGGTGCGGCACACCACTTCCCCGACGTACCAGCACGCCCCTTGAAGGAATGCGTCGCGTCGCGCTGTGCGAGTCTCCGCGTCGCTGTCGTACCGGCTGCGGATGAGGTCCTCCAGCGCGTCCAGGGACCGGGGGGAGAAGTCCCATGTCCCGGGGGTGCCGGTGTCCTCGGCCCAGTGCGCGAAGTTCCGGACGCGTTCTGCCAGCCACGCCGACAGGTCGGGGTGGGACTGCGGGTCGATGCCGTGGTTCGTGCGATCAGCCATGCCGCCCACTGTAGACAGACCCCCGGACCGTAGGGACGAACTGTTCGCCGTGTCACACGAGTTGACACGCCACACCTCAACAACCCGTTGTCTCAACCGGCGCATCAGGATCTAGGGTTTAGGGCTGGACGGTGGCAAGCACGGGGGCCCGCACCGTCCAACTCCGTGTCCCATGAGCCCCCCACAGGGACAGACACTTGAGTACCTCCATACGATCACGCATACGATTCCGGCTGGCCGCCTGCTTCGCCACCGCTGCCGCGGCCGGACTGATCGTCACCGGCCTGCCCGCCTTCCAGGGCACAGCCGACGCCGCACCGGGCAAGATCCGCTGCGATGAGAAGTTCCTCGGCCGGAAATACAACGTGGACGAGGCCCGCGGCATCCAGGGCAAGAACACCCCCTACAGCCAGAACCCCGAAGACACCTGGGGCGACTACTTCTTCGACAACCCCTCGCACGCCTTCGACGGGATGCCCACGCCGGACCAGGCGAAGCTGGACGCTGCCGGCAAGACCGAAGCCGACGTCCAGAGGTGGAAGAAGAAGTACGGCCAGACCGGTGACCCGCAGTACCGGGCCCTGGAGATCTACGCCCGCTTCAACAAGCAGCTCGTCGGCGACGGCCCTCGGAAGATGAAGGACTTCCCGCTCTGGCTCGACCAGAGGGTCATCGGCAACGAGGCCAACCAGCGCAAGGGCGACGGCTTCGAATCCCGCGTCGTCAAGCAGTTCAAGCTCGTCGGACCGGACTGGATCTGCCAAAAGGAAGTGCCGGTCTTCGACAAGAACGGCAAGGCGGTCATCAACCCCAAGACCGGCGAACAGGCGGTCCGCAAGTACGACGCCTACAACGCCAAGACCAAAGAGTTCGTCGAGTTCAAGTCCAACGGCAAGCACATCGCCGAACAGCTCCGCTGGGACAAGCACATCCTGCGCAACAAGGAGTACGCCGACCACAAGCTCCGCCTGATCACCGGCGACGAGACCACCGGCAACACCAAGCGCCAGTACGCGTCCCTGAACCGGCAACTCCAGAGCGAACGCGGCACGAGCCTGCCCCAGGCCACCATCCGCGAGCAGCGCGCCAACGGCCACGCCCGCTGGACGCCGAACAGGTACACCCGCTACGACGAGTTCTTCAACCCCGATCCGCGCCGCGTCGGCTCCTACGGCCCGCTGCACGACGACGTGTGGCGCTCGGCGAAGAGCCCCGAGCAGGCACGCAAGCTCCAGCACCAGTACAACCAGGTCAACACGCGCGGCGGCTTCGGGCGGCCCGGGGGCATCGACTTCTCCACCCTGGAGCTTCAATACGTCGGCAACCCGGCCAAGGGCAAGGGTCTCGACTACTCCTTCAAGGCCGACATGGTCGAGGACGAGGACAAGAACCCCGGCTGGGGCGGTGAGCAGCGCCTTCAGCTCTCCTCCGACGCGATGTTCGCATGGCTCGCGCTGACGCCGGACAAGTTCTGGGTCAACCTCAACCCGGACCAGCCCGACAGGATCATGGACAAGACGTTCGGGAAGACCGACGCCGGACGTGTTCTGCTCCAGGCCGACCTGGAGATGAAGCACGACTACGCGCGTGACATGGACCCCCGCAGCGGCATCGGCAAGCAGTACTGGGATGCCATGACAGCCGCGAACATCCCCTGCGGGCACCAGATCCGGCTGTGGATCGTCCCCAAGACCGCCAAGGTCCGCGCTGACAACAACGGCCTGTACATCCTGGATGCGCCGCTGAAGGTCAACGCTGAGCCGCAGAAGGTCAACTTCCCCAGCCCGAACGGCAAGTGCGACCTGACCGAGGACCAGATCAACACCTCACAGCGCCTGGTCGAGCAGTACGTCATCCCCGACGTCGAGGAGAAGGTCAACAGCGGGAGCGCGTACGCCGACCTGCGCCGCGTCTACAACGCCCGCGTCGCGGCCGAGTACATCCGCACCCAGGACAAGGACCACGTCACCGACTTCAGGCCCATCATCAACAGCAACGACGTGGCTCGGTGGCCACTGCGGGGCAAGGCCGGAACCTGGACCCCGAAGCAGACGTGGGACGAGTACATGAAGTCCTACACGCAGGGCGACTACAGCTACCCCTGCCAGGTCGACGGCCAGAACAAGACCTGCATCATGGGCGGAGTCGACTTCTCCAAGGCCCCGAAGCGCAACATCTCCAAGACGGAGTTCAACCTCCAGCACCCCAAGACGGACACCACCACCAAGACCTCCAGGACCACCACGGTCACCTACCGCAACAGCAACACCGTCATGTTCGGCGGCTCCAGCTCCGGCAAGGTCTACAACGGTGGCGGGGAACAAACCCCGGGCCCGAAGCCGACCAGCACGGGCAAGCCCACCAGCAAGCCCACCAGTATGCCGACCCACCAGCCCACCACCCCGGCACCGGACCCGTCCGACAGCCACACTCCCGCCCCCACCGGCGCCTCCGAGGACCCGGACGGCAACCTCGCCCACACCGGCTCCGACACCCCCATCGGCCTGATCGCCTCCATCGCCGCGGCACTCGCCGTCGGCGGAGCGGGCCTGACCTGGTGGATGCGCCGTCGTAAGGCCGCCGCGAGCTAGACCCGCACGCCGGGACGCTCACAGTGAAGGCCCCGCCCCCATGGCACCGCAGTTTCCAGGGGGCGGGGCCTTCCTCCTGACCGGCCCGGTAGCGCTGTGACGGCTGTCTGTTCAGGGGTGGTGGTCAGCAGTCCTGCGGCACGGCCTGCCGAAGCACTACTGGAACGTGGCCCGGTCGAACGGCACCGTCAGCGGCTCCAGTGCCCCGGCCGCCAGCAGCTGCCTGTTCACGTCGGTGATCGTCTCGATGCCGGGCAGCTCCGTACCACCGCGTGTGAGATCGACGACCAGGCCGCCCTCTGCCGTACGGGTGTACGTCCCCGGCAGCCCCTGCGGTACGCGGTCGGCACGGCCCGGCGACAGATACACCGACCGGCCTGCGCGCGGGGCGCCGGCCCGCAGCCCGAACTCCGTCTTCACCGTGCGGAACTCCTCCCTGCTGTACGCCTCGCCCCAGTCCGGGCCCCAGCAGGAGACGAGCGCCTCCAGAACGTCCGTGGATCGCCGCACCAGTTCCGGCGCATCGTCCGCGGCCGAGACGAGCCCCACCACGCACGAGTCGGGCGCCCGGTTCGCCGATCCTCCCGCGGTGACGGAGACCGTCACCTTCACCGTCGTCGGCTGTCCCGACCACAGGGACGCGGTGTAGCCGATGTACGGGGCGTCCGAGTCCGGGTTGGTGCGCAGGAGATACGCCGTCAGGGCGGGCGGGTCGAGCTCGACCGGCGGTGCCGTCGGGTCGTCCTCCGCCTCCGCCGCCCGCCAGGTCCCGCAGGCATCGGCATCGATGCCGCCGAGGGTGCGGAGCAGGTGCCCCCAGCGCTCGGCGAGTTCCTGCGGGTCCTCCTTCCGGACGCCCCACAGCCCGTGGACCGTGACATTCAGCAACGGGGTCTCCTCTCACGCTGCCCGGTCAGGGCTTCACCGGGGTGTGCACCACAGTAATGTCGAGGCCCCTGTCGTCGAACATCTCCTGCGTGGCCCTGGCCACGTCGGGGTCCGACATGTGCCAGACCACGGGCTTTCCGCGCGCGGCGTCGAGTTGCCGTGTCGCCTGCTGCACCCAGCGGTTGGTCGCCAGGCTGGTGAGCTGGCCCGTCGCCTCGTTGTAGAACCGGGTCCCGCGGTAGCCCCACTTCGTCTCGATGTACGTCTGGTTCGCGGAGTCCCAGCCGTCGAACTCGACGGGCTTGCCGTCCATCTTGTCGAGCGGGACCTCGTACTCCTTGCCGCGTTTCACGCCGGAGACCTGCTCCTGGTAGCGGGCGCCCATCTCCTGCGGGTAGGCGTACGTGTCGGCGCTCTTCGACTTCCACTTGCCGTCGCCGAGGTCCTTGGTGCCCGCCCGCGGGTTCTTGAGCTGGTCGTACCAGGACGGCTTCTCCATCTTCGCGAGCCGCTTCCGCTCGGCCTCGCGCTTGGCGGCCTTGGCCGCCTTGTCGGCCTCGTCCGCGTCCTTCTTCGCCTGCTTGGCCGCCTCGACCTCTTCGGGCGTGGCCTCGCAGCCCTCGGCGCGGAAGGCCGTGGGGAAGGTGACGTATCCGGCGTACGCGGTCCGTGCGACGCCGAATGCCGTCGTCCGTGTCGTCGTGACTGCCGTTGCACCTGCCGTCGTGCGTACGGAGGCCGTGGTGACCGTGGTGGCACCGGGCCGGATGCCCGTACGGCCGAGGGGGCCCGCGCCGATCGGGCAGCCCTTGCTCTTGACCTTCTTCTCCAGGTCGTCGGCGTGCTGACGCGCCTCCTTCGCCGCCTTCTCCGCGCCGCCCACATCGCCGGCCTTGGCGAGCTTCCTGGCCTTGGAGGCGGCTTCCGAGGCCTTCTGGGCCAGCTCACCGATCTTGCCGAGCTTCCCGAGCTTGCCCAGCTTTCCGACCTTGCCGATCAGCTTGGCTTCGCCGTAGCCGGGGATGAAGAGCGAGCCGACGTTCCAGAGACCGGTGCCGATCGCCTGGCCCTCGTTGCCGTTCTTCCACATGTCACGGACTTCGTCGCCGATGAACATGTCGTCAAGGACCTTCACGCCTGTGCCACCGGACGCCTTGGTCCAGTCCCAGACGGCGCCCAGGTAGTCGCCCTTGGACCACTTGTCGCCCGCGCCCTTGGAGTCCTCGACCCACTTGTCGCCGAGGCTCTTGCCGTAGTCCTTCAGGCCGTCCCAGGCCTTGATGGGGTGCATGATCGTGTCGAAGGTGCCGGTGACATCGCCCCACAGGCCGTCGCCGACCAGGCCCTTGAAGAAGCCGCCGGTCTGGTGGGCGGCGCACGAGAAGAACGCTCCGACGCCGGAGGTGCAGCTCTCGTCGTCCTTCTTGTCCTGGCTGCCGTCGTAGTTGCCGTAGTCGGCATCCGGACCCTCGGTGGGGTCCATGTCGTCGCCGCCCTGGTCGACATCGCCGTCCTGGGTGGTGGTGTCGGTGCCGCCCGAGCCGGTGGCCCCGCCGGTCCCGCCGGTGCTGCCGGATCCGCCCGAGGCGCCGGAGCCCCCGGTGGAGCCGCCCGAGCCGTTGGTTCCGCCCGACGCGTCGGAGCCTCCCGAGTCCGAACCGCCGGAGTCCGAACCCCCGGACGCGGCCGACCCGCCCGAGCCCGTGCCCCCGCCCGCGACCGCGCCACCCGAGTCCGTGCCCCCGCCGGATGCCGTACCGCCGCCGGTCGTGCCGCCCCCGGCCTCCACGTCGCCGCCTCCCGGTGCCGGGCACGCGCTGCCGGTCAGCTGGCAGATCGCGCTCCGCATCTCCCCGGTCAGCTGGGCGCCGATCCCCGTCGCCACGAGGCCGCCGATGAGGGCCACGACCACCAGGACCATGCCCAGGTACTCCATGGCGGTCTGGCCGCCGTCCCGGCGCCACTTGATCATCCGGGCGATGCTGAACGGCCGGTGCGGCTGCCGCTGCTCCAGGGGGAGTTCGAACCAGTCGCGGGAGGACGGACGCAGCAGCAGGACGACGATCACGACCGGCATCACCAGCTGTGTCGCCCCGCGCCCGCCGCCCGCGCCCAGCGTCGCCAGCGCGCCGAGGGTGAGCCAGACGTGGACGGCGAGGAGCCCGCGCCAGATCCAGATGCCGCCGGTACGCAGGTACAGCGAAAGGACGAAGGCGGAGACGCTCGGCAGTGCCGCGTACAGCAGCAGTCCGATCAGCTTTCCGTCGACCTCGTTGATCGACGACGCCACGGTGAGCACGCCGATGCCGCCCAGGACCGCGAAGACGAACAGCGTCCGGACGAGAATCAGCACCGCCTGCAGCGGGCGCGGCAGCGACTGCCTGCCGGAATGGGTCAGGGAGACGCCGCCGGCGCCGCCCGGAACTGCAAATCCGCCTGTGCCAGACACGACGAGTCCCCCAACTGGTCGGCGTGTGACCAGACTTGGGCCACTTCACTTATCCGACCACATCGCCCCGTCCAGGGCATGGGCCCCAGGACCCAAACCCGGCTGTCCCGTCTCCCTGGAACTGCTCTGGTGTCACCGAAGCTGCTCCGTGCCGCGTCGGCCGGAGCAACTTCGGTGACACAGGCTCTCGTCGAGACCACCCGGTCGTCCGTCCGGCGTGATCGGCCCAGGAGCCTCAGCTCGGCCTGCATCTGCGCCGCCTCGGCGCCGCGAGCATGTTGGGCGACACTTCTGCCGCCCTGTGACCCACGTCACATACGATTCCTGTCAGCAATCGGGGCGCTGTTCCGCTCAAGTCACCGGGAGCAAGCGAACCGACAGGAGCATCACATGAAGCACCGCATCGTCGTCCTCGGCGCCGGCTATGCCGGGTCCTACGTGGCCGGGGTCCTGGCCCGCCGGCTGTCCCCGGCGGACACCGAGATCACCGTGGTCAACGCCGTGCCGCACTTCGTCCAGCGGCTGCGGGGGCACCAGCTCGCGGCCGGCCAGCAGATTGAGGCTCCACAGCTCGCCGACGTGTTCGCGGACACGGGGATCCGGCTGCGCCTGGCCCGTGTCACCGCCGTCGACCCCGAGCGCCAGGTCGTCGCCGTGGCCGACGCCGGCGGCGGCGGCGAACTCGGCTACGACACGCTTGTCTACGCGCTCGGCAGCCACGTCGCCGACCACGGCGTCCCCGGCGTCGCCGAGCACGCCTTCGACGTCGCCGGCCGGCCTTCGGCGCTGCGCCTGCGCGAGCGCCTGGACAGCCTGGACAGCCAGGGCGGGCGGGGCGATCGCGGGAGTGTGCTGGTCGTCGGCGACGGGTTGACCGGCATCGAGACCGCCACCGAGTTCGCCGAATCCCGGCCCGGCCTGTCGGTCGCGCTGGTCGCCCGCGGCGAGCTGGGCGACCGGCTCTCCGCCGGAGCCCGCAGCCACCTGCGCCAGGCCTGCGACCGGCTGGGCATCACCGTCCTGGAGCACACCAGCGTCGAAGCCGTCGAAGCGACCCGGGTGCTGTGCGCCGACGGCACCGCCCTGGCATCCGACGCAACCGTGTGGACGGCCGGGTTCGCGGTCAACCCCATCGCCGCCGCCGGCGGGCTGGAGGTCACCGACAACGGACGGATCGTCGTCGATCGCATCATGCGGTCGGTCTCGCACCCGAACGTCTACGCCGTCGGCGACAGCGCCTACGCCATCGGCGACAACGGCCGGCCGCTGCCGATGTCCTGCGCTTCGGCCGGCTACACCGGCATGCAGGCCACGGCCGCGATCGTGGGACGCCTGACCGGCCGCAAGATCCCGCACACCACGCTGGACTACACGTTCAACCACATCAGCCTCGGGCGGCGGGACGGGATCCTGCAGATGGTCAATGACGAAGGACAGGCAAAGCCCAAGTACATGGGCGGCCGGAAGGCCGCGCGGATCAAGGCGGGCATCCTCAAGATGTCGCTGTGGACCACCTCGCACCCAACTTTCGGCCTGCCCAAGCGCAAGCGCCGCCTGGCCGCCACGCCGGATGCGTCCGCCGAGAAATCGGTCGCGTACGCCGAGAAGTCGGTCGCGTAGCCGCCTCATAGGGTGGTCCGCGTGGACAGCACCGCTACTGATCGCTTCGACGCCAGTCGGTTCGAGGCCAGCCGGAACCGGCTGGCCTCGCTGGCATACCGGCTGCTGGGCTCCGCCACCGACGCCGAGGACGCCGTGCAGGACGCGTTCCTGCACTGGCAGGCCGCCGACCGGCAACGGATCAAGGTGCCGGAAGCGTGGCTGACCAAGGTCGTCACCAACCTGTGCCTCGACCGGCTCCGCTCGGCACAAGCCCGCCGCGAACGCACCGTCGGCGCCTGGCTGCCCGAACCGCTCCTCGACGGCGACCCGATGCTCGGCCCGGCCGACACTTTCGAGCAACGCGAATCGGTCTCCCTGGCCGTGCTGACTCTCATGGAGCGCCTGTCCCCCCTCGAGCGGGCCGTCTACGTCCTGCGCGAAGCCTTCTCCTACAGCCACGCCGAGATCGCCGAGATCCTCGACCTCACCGAGTCCGCAAGCCAGCAGCACCTCCACCGGGCCCGGCGCCGCATCACCGCCGCGCGCCGCGGCGGCGGCGAAGCCGACCCGGCGTCCGCCCGCAGGATCGTCGAGGAATTCCTCGCCGCTGCCTCCTCGGGCCGCACCGAACGGCTGGTGGCGCTGCTCACCGACGACGCCACCGCGATCTCCGACGGCGCCGGTCTGACCGAGAAGCTGCAGCGCTACGACACGCCGCAGCGCATCGCTGCCGTCGTACGGGCCGGCTTCAAACCCACACCCGCGAAACGGCGACTTGCCGGCGGCACGCCCGGCATCCACTACGCGCGCGTCAACGGCGCCCCCGCCATCCTCTTCGTGATCGGCGACCAGGCCATCGGCGCCGTGACGTTCGACATCACAGGCGGCAAGATCGCAACCGTGCGCGGCATCGCCGCCCCCACCCGCCTCGTCCGCCTCACCGAAGCCTGGCGGCAGCACGGACCGGACGCACCGCTCATCACCCAGTGGTGAGACCCGACGCCAACCGCGGCCCGACGAGCAGGCCGCCATGGCGGTGAGCACGTGATCACCCGGCTCCTTTGCGGCTGGTGTCTGGGCTAGGAATCCAGGGCCTGATCCTGCGAACCAAGACGGCCGGAACGAAGCAGATTCCATGAGACGGACGACGAGAACGCCCCGGACGGAGCAGACCCGACGAGACATCACGCGACCGGACCGTCTCCATCGAACTGCTCTGCCCAGGTCACCACGACGGAACTGGTGCAACTTCAACGAGACGAGACACCGACCCCGAGCTCCCGGCCTGCACGCCCTACCTGCTGGGGACCTCGCTCCCGAACAGCATCCACGGCGACTGCTCGAAGGACGTCACACGTGACAACTGCGGCTGCATGTCGGCGATCTCATGCCGCACGGCAAGCGTGTCGGGCCAACTGTCGAAGAAGGTGGTGCCGTTGACGATGACCGCCCGCCAGTCGGTCGCCGCCGACGCGCCCTCCCGGTCGACCACGAAACCGATGCAGAGCAGGGACGCCCTGCCGATCGCCTCCCTGATCGCGCGTACGGCCAGTTCCTGCTCGTCCCGGGACAGCCAGTACAGCCCGAATTCGAGGGAGACGATGCCGTCCCGTGTGCGGCGGAGGCGCACACGGATCTCCGCGCCGCGCTTCACCCAGAGCAGGAAACCGATCTCGTCGAGCCGCTGCAGGCCCGCCAGGAGCGCGAGCTGCTCCCTGGTCACCCACGACTGGGTCATCACCGGCTCGGATCCCGGGGTGACGAGGGTGATGCGCCGGGTGGTGGGGTGGGTGAGCCGCAGTCCGGCCGCATCGAGATCACCGAGCAGTGACTCGGCATCGGGGCGACTCCAGCCAAGGTGGTACGAGTAGAAAAATCCGTCACTCATCGACGCTTCACCTCATCGGTGTGGGGGCACCTCGCCAGTACGAATGGAGCGTGAAGTTCTTGGTGCGCGCGGGCATGCCGGATTGCCGCTTCGGGGCGGCGCCGTCACATGCCTCACGGTTGGTCGTGCACGAGCGTAATGAGCGCGCCGGAACGAGGCTTGGGCCCACGGACCCAAGTCGGCCCCAAAGGTGGTACGCGGATCGACCTGGGCGTTTTCTCCGTTCGGGTCAGCCCCTCACTCAGTCCGTGGCCGGAGGCGGTCGCCCGCAGCGATGGCAGCGGTGATCAAGGCTGTGCCTACCGCGCCGATGCCGCACGACGGCGGCACCGGACCGGTCACACACCGGCCACCGGTCAGGATTCCCAGCCGATTCGCACCGACAGCCGGCGGCCGGTGCAGTGTGTTTATTCGTCATTACGGTGAGCGAATAGGCCGCCCTTAATGTGCCGCAGGCCACATGACGTACGCCACTCTTGTGACGATTTGAGGCATTTGCCGTGTGGAGTGGACCACGTGACGGCCGTCACTATGAATCCGGATAGTAGGTCCATCACGGCCCATTCCGTAGCTTTACGGCGATTCCTCGACCGTTTCATTCAGCCGGTACGAATTCGAATAGTAAAAGGGACCCGTTGACCCGCATTTCTGCCTCGCTTAATACTTCTTGGCATCGCCCGACAACAGATGAGGAATTACGGAATGCCGTTCAGCGCGATGTCCACGAAGTTCGCCCGCATGACCAAGACCAAGAAGATGTCGCTGGGCATGTTCGCAGCCGGTGCCGCGGTCGTGGCCGGCACCGTCGCAGGCGCCCCGGCAGCCTCGGCCGCCACTCCCGCCCAGTCCGGCGGCAACGTCGACACCTGGATCAAGGAGTCGCTGAAGGTCATGCATGCGAAGGGCATCCCGGGCACGTACGAGGGGATCCA
>NZ_JBEZKL010000080.1:10098-34247 GCF_040704695.1 Streptomyces sp. NPDC048411 | reverse complement strand
GATGCAGGCTTGCCCGAGCGCCGGCGAGCAAATCAAGGCGTGGCTGAAGGGTCCCACCGGCTTTGACAGGGGCACCTTGTGGTGGGATCGCCCGTGGAAGGGCAGGTCACGCTGGGCGCCGAGGAGGGCCAAGAAGGACGACACGGCAGCGGGGTCATGGCACTGTCCCCGCACTGTGAAGCGAACGGCGCTGCGTCCCTGGTCTCGCAGCACGAAGTACTCGTGAAATCCCATCCGGTGATCCGGGGCATGGCTGCGGTGGTACGTCTCGTCAAAGCCATCGATCGGCAGAAACTCGGGGACCGGAGCATGCGGCCGGGTGCTTGCCTTGATCACGTCGAGGACGGGCGTCTGCTGGTCGGGTTCGGCCACGTCAAACGGCCGATCGACCTCGGCGAAGCCCTTCCGGAGCCATTCGTTGATCTTGCGGGAAGCGTGACGGCGGGCGTGCTGTTCGTCGTCCAGCGTCGACGTGCTCGCCTTGCCGCTGGTGCCTATCGCACCCCAGCGGAGGAAGCAGCGGATCCCTTCCTGGCGAATCTCCCGGTACTCGGACTTAGTCCCCTGCAGGAGTTCGAATCGCCGCCAGCCCGTCACCAGGTCCTCCCACCGCATGTGAACAGGGAGCGGCGCCGTGCCAGCCCGGGCCGTCCTCAAGCCGACACGCTACCGGTGATTGAGCCGGTGGTTTCCCCCGGCTCGCGCCGGCCGGACCGGGCTGAGCGGGCCGGACCGGGCCGCTCAGCCGCCGCGGACCTGCAGCTGCCGGTCGAGCTGGCGGCGCAGCTCCACGGGCAGCGGATGGTGCGGCCCGTACATCCGCTCGGTGTCGTGGAGCAGTGCCTGAAGCTGTCCGCGCGCCGCCGCATGGTCGCCGACCGCGAGCAGCAGATACCCGATGCGCTGACGGATCTCGAAGGACCGTGCCGGGTTGTTGCCCGTCGCGTACTGGTTCTCGTAGTACGGCAGGACCGAGCGGTACTCCGCGAGCGCGGCCGCCGGTTCGCCCAGCTGTTCCAGGCAGTGCGCCGCGTCGTAGCGGTACTGCAGCGTCTGCGTGTCGGCCGGTCCGGCCTCCACCGCGCGGTCGTCGGCGAGGCGGCGCAGTTCGGGCAGGGCGCGGCGGAACTGCCCGTCGTCCATCAGGGTCGCCGCGTACTGCTTGCGCAGGATGCGGACCACCGGCGACCCCTCGCCGTGCTGCTCGGCGGCGGCCGGGAGAATGCCGCCGAGGATGTCCACGGCCTGGGTGATCCGGCCCTGCCCGAGCAGCTGCTTGACCTCGTCGACCGCGGCTGCGACATCAGGTTTCGCGGCCACCGGCGCGGGCTGCGCGGCGGGCGGGGTGGTGACCCGGTCGGGCCACGGTGCGTGCGGCCGCAGGAACGGGCGGGTCGGGTCGAGCGGGCCGGTCGGCAGCCCTGTGCCGCTCGACGGAAGGAGCGGGGTGAGGTGTTCGTACACCTCCTGGGCGCTCGCCGGTCGGTGCTGCGGGTCCTTGGCGAGGAGCCGCAGCACGAGCGATTCGAGGGGTTCCGGGATCTCCGGCCGGATCTGACGGACCGGGAGCGGCGGCTCGTAGAGGTGGCGGTGCAGCACCCCGAGGGCGGTGGAGCCGGCGAACGGCACATCTCCACTGAGCAGTTCGTGGAGAAGCACGCCGAGCGCGTACAGATCGGTGTACGGGCCGACGGCGCCTCCCATCGCCTGCTCGGGCGCCATGTAGGCGGGCGAACCGATCGGCGTACCGGTGTGGGTGAGGCGGGTGGTGTCGCTGTCCAGGACGGAGGCGACGCCCAGGTCGAGAACGGTGACCGAGCCGTCCGGACGCACCATCAGATTGCGGGGCTTGAGGTCGCGGTGGACGATCGGCACGGCGTGCACGGCGGAGAGCGCAGCGCAGAGCTGGGCGGCGACGGCGACGGACCACTGCCAGGGGTACGGGTCGTGCTCGGCGAGATGGTCGGCGAGGTCGGAGCCTTCGACGTACTGCATGACGAGGAACAGGTCGTCGCCGTCGCTGCCCGCGTCATGGACGGTGACCAGGCCCGGGTGGTCGACCTGGGCGGTGACCCGGCACTCGCGGACGAACCGGCGCCGCAGCTCGTCGACCGCTTCGCTGCCGGTGGGACCCGCGACCCGGTCGGGCCGGAGCAGTTTCACCGCGACCCGGCGGTCGAGGCGCTGGTCGTACGCCGTCCAGACCTGGCCCATGCCGCCCTGGCCGAGGATGGTCGCCAGCTCGTACCGCCCGGCGATGACGCGTCCGCTCATCGGTCCTCCTCATGACGGAGGAGGTCGCTCAGTTCGTCGAGCTCGGCACGGACCTGGTCGATGCGGTGGGGCGGGGTGGGCGCGGGCGCGTGCTGCACGGGCTGCGGGTGAGGCTGGGGCTGGGGCCGGTACTGAGGCGGCTGCGGTTGCGCGTACTGCTGAGATCGAGGGGGCAGCGGCTGGTGCAGGGGCGCGGTGGTCGTGTACCCGTACCCCGGCACCGGGGGCGGATACCCGCCGCCGAACTGCTGCTTCGTGAGCTGCTCGTAGTGGCGGATGTCGCCGTACAGGTAGTACGCGCAAGCGGCGACGATCGACACGAGCAGCAGCGGTATGAAGAAGAAGTCGACGCCGTTGGGATCGGGGTCGCTGTCGTCCCTGCCGATGATCGGCAGGAGCACGCAGACCAGCACGAAGCCGGCCCCGGTCAGCCACCAGTCGGACGCGCGGCGGCGCACGATCGCCAGCCGCAGCAACGGCGTCCACAGCAGCAGACCGACCGAGCCCACCGCGAGCACGACGAACAGCACACGCATCGAGACGATCCAGGTCCGGCTGGGGACCCGGCGCTGCGGCGTCGGTGGATGACCCGGGGCGTACATGGCTGCTCCTGGTACGTGGTCGTGGAGGTCCCGCGCGCACGCGTACGTACCCGTGCGGGTGTGTGGACACGTGCGCGCGCAGATCTGGCAGATCTGAGCGTAAAGGGCGACACCGGCAACGGCCCCCGGGTTGTGCCGAACCGTTGTGGTTCAGCTCACTCCGGCGTGACCGTACCGTCCGTCAGACCGTCGTACATCCCCTGGACGAGCTGTCCGCCGAGCCTGCCGGTCAGCCGGAGCGCGTCCTCGAACGCGGCCAGGGCGCGGAACCGTTCCCCGTACCGCTGCTGCTCGGCCAGTGGCAGCCGCGGCAGTTGGAGACGGCGGGCGTCGAGCCGGGTGGCGGTGGACGCAAAGCTGCTGGCCTGACGGTTGTTGGCGGTGCCGCGCAGGAAACCGGCGAGGAACCACGGGTCGACAGCGGCCGGATCGGGGCGCAGCAGCTGAAGGTTGCGGCCGAGCGCGGCGCCCGCGGTCGCCTCGTCGATCACGCGGGCGACGGAGCCGCCGCCGAGTACGGGGACGACGACATCGCCCGGCTCGACCAGGACCGGTTCCTCGGGCGGTCCCTCGGAGCCGGCGGGGGCGGTGGGGAGTGTTCCTGAGGGGCCGGTGGAGCCGAGGACGTCGTGTTCCGTGAGCACCGGGACGGGGGCGGCCCCGGTGCCGGTGCCGGAACCTCCGGTACGGAGGTGAAGGGCGCCCGCGCGGGCGAGTTCGCCGACCGTGGTGAGCGGCCAGTGCGCCGGTCCTGAGACGTCCGCGGGCGGCGGGGTGAGGGTCGCGGTCAGTCGCAGCGTCTCGGTGAGCCGGTCCCGTACGCGGGTGAGTTCGCCCGGTCCGCCACCGGCCGCCGGGGACGGCAGATGGCGGGCGGGGGCCAGGTCCACGTCGTCGTCGAGGAGTTCGATGACGGGGACGGCCCGGCTGACGCCCGGCCGGTCCCGCCCGGCCGCTTCGGCGGGAACGTCCGGTTCGGAACGGGTCCGCCCCTCGAACGGCTCCCAGGCATCCAGCACGGCACTGTGCACCGCCTGCCAGTCGAGCCGGTCGCGCCCACCGGACGCGGGGGCGGATACGGGCGCCATGGGCGGTTCGGCGGGCTCCGATGTGTCCACGAGCAGCAGTTCGGGCGAGGGGCGGACACCGGCGCCGGGCTTGCGGAGCACCCAGAGGTGGAGTGGGATGCCGTACGGGGGAGCCGCGCCGGCCGGGAGGGCGACGACGGCACGCAGCGCGCCGCGGCGCAGCAGATCGGCGCGGATCCGCCGGCCGGAGCGACGTGATGCCGCGGCCGGGGGCATCAGCAGGACGGCGGTGCCGCCCTCGCGCAAATGGGCCAGGGCGTGCTGGACCCAGGCGAGTTCGGACTCCGTGCGTGCGGGGAGGCCGTACTCCCAGCGGGGGTCGTAGGCGAGTTCGTCGTGTCCCCAGTTGCGTTCGTTGAACGGCGGGTGGCAGAGCACGGCGTCGACGGTGAGCTGCGGGAACGCGTCGGCGCGCAGCGTGTCGCCGGTCCGCACGGCGAGCGCGGTGGGGTTGCGGCCGTCGGTGTCGGAGTGCAGGGCGAGGCGGAGGGCGCTGAGCGCGGCGAGATCCGGGTCGGCGTCCTGGGCGTACAGGGCGGCCGGACCGCTGACAGCGCACAGCAGGGCGCCGGTGCCGGTGGCCGGATCGAGGACCGTGCGGGCGGGCCGGTCGCCGGTCCGCACGAGCGCGGCCATCAGTTCGGCGAGGCCGGGCGGAGTGAGGGTGAACTGGCGTGGATTTGCAGCGAGTTGACGGCCGAGGAGGAATTCGAAGGCCTGGCGGGCCCCTGTCTCGGCGGCGAGTTCGGCGGCCGCCCGCAGCAGGGGGACGGACGGGAGCAGTTCGTCGGCGGTGGGGGTGTGAACAGCCCGTTCGTATCCGGTTCCGCCGCCACCGCCACTTCCTTCCGCGCCGCCGATGGCAGGTCCGAAGCGCGCGGTGAGCAGGCTGTTCAGGGCGAGGTGGAGCACCTTGGCCATCCGCGCGTCCGACACGGCCGTGATCTCCCGCCAGGCGGCGGGCCTGTCCCGGACGAGAAGCAGGGCGCAGCCCGTATGCACGAGGGCGGGGACGGCGCCGGCCGGGTGCCCGGCCAGCTGTTGCCAGACCCGTTCGCGGAGTGGGACTTCAGCCAGTTTCCCCTGGTCGCGGAGCCACTGTTCGACCTCGGAGAGAGCGAAGGACGGACTGGTCTCGGTGCCGCCGACCGGCTTGGGGAAGTCTGCGTGGCGGCGGCGCCAGTTGCTGACGGCGGCGCGCCCCACCCCGGCGAGCCGGGCGATTCCGGCCGCGGTCACCTCTGTCGAGTTCTCCGGCACTGGCTGTCTCCCTGGTCCTGATGCGTCCATACGGATCCACGCTGCCTGCTGTGTCCGCGAGCATACCGACCCATTCGACCACCATCGATTCACACTGTGCACGAGGTCATTTCTCGTGAACCATGTTGACTCGGTTCACAAGCTCTGCTGTTATTGACCTGTCGCTACATCAGGTGGCGCAACGGACCCCTCGCCACTCATCCCTGCACTTGCCGGAGGGCACAGCCATGTCCCAGTTCACGCAGTCCCCGCAGCCCCAGCAGCCGTACGCTCCGGCCCAGACGCCCGGCCTGCGCCCGGCCCGCAACGGGCTCGGCATCTCCGCGCTGATCCTCGGCATCATCGGAGCCGTCTCGGGCCTGATCCCGTTCCTCTTCTGGCTGGCGGGCATCCTCGGCCTCATCGCCCTGATCCTCGGCCTGGTCGGCCGGGGTCGCGCCAAGCGCGGCGAGGCCACCAACAAGGGCATGGCCACGTTCGGTGCCGTCCTCGGCCTGATCGCGCTGATCCTCTCGGTGGTCGGCGCGGTGATCACCTTCAAGGCGGTGGACGACGCGGTGAACGAGCTCGACAAGGCGGTGTCGGACACCACGGCCTCCGCCCGGCCGAAGGCGGGCGGCTCGGACTCCGCCAAGGGCAAGGAGAAGGGCAAGGGCGCCGGGAAGGCACTGGCGGCCGGTGACTCGGCCGTGTACGACGACGACGTGACGGTCACGGTCGGCGACGGGACCTCGTACACCCCCGACGCGTACGCCGCCGGTCACACGAAGGGCAACAAGGCGTACCGGATCGCGGTCGTCATCGAGAACGCGGGCAAGGAGAAGTTCGACGCGGCGCTCGTGAACGTCGAGGCGCGGGCCGGCAAGGACGGCGTGGACGCCGAGCAGATCTTCGACGGCAAGGTCGGCGAGGGCTTCAGCGGCACGGTCCTGCCCGGCAAGAAGGTCACCGTCCAGTTCGCCTTCGACGCCCCGGCGGACGCGAAGAACCTGACGGTCGAGGTCAACCCCGGCTTCACGTACAACGCCACCCAGTGGGACCTCACGCTCTGATCCCGCCCCTCCCCCTCCCTTCCCCCAGGACGGAGTCCGCCCATGCGCCCCCCAGCCGGCATCGCCGCAACCGCTCTCCGTACCGCGACGGCGTCCCTCTGCGCGGTCATCGCCCTGGGACTCACCGCCTGCGACACGGTGTTCGCCCGGCAGCGGGACCCCGCGCCGTTCGCCCGGCTCAGCGGCCCCGAGGTCGTCAACAAGGCCCTCGCGGCGACCCGGGCTGCCAAGGCGGTACACATCACCGTCGGGACGAAGTCACCGGACGGCGCCCCGGTCCAGGCGTACGTCGCCACCGACATCAGGGGTGAGTGCATGGTCACCCTGTCCATGGGCGCGGCGGGCACGATGGAGCTGGTCAGAACCGGCGGCACGGTCTACGTCCAGTCCGACGAGGCGATGCTGCGGGCGGCGGACGCGGGCCGATCCCGCACCGCCGTGGACACCGAGGTCAAGAAGCTGACGGGCCGCTGGGTGAAGGCGCGCCCCTTTGACCGGTACACGGCCAGGGCCCTGAGCTACTGCGACCGGAAGGCGTTCCTCGACCGCCTGGCGGGGAACAGCGCCACCGCCCACAAGGGCCGGGCGATCACGGTGGGCTCCACGCCCGCGCTGTCCCTCACCGGCACGGCGGGCCGGGGGACATGGACGGCGGCGGTCGCCACGGAGGGCCGGCCCCACATCCTGAAGCTGGGTTTCAGCACCGAAACCCCGGTCACGGTCGAGTTCTCCGAGTTCGACAAACCGTTCACGGTGAAAAAACCGGCCGTCTGACACCTGAGGAACCCGCCCGCCCGGGCGGGTTCCTGTTGTGTTCACACGCCGTGCCGCACCCACACATTGGGCTCCACGTACACCGCGTATCCGTGCGCCACCGAAACGTGCACCGGCACCAGCGCCCCCGGTACCTCCACCGGACCGTCCTCGTCGAACGGCAGCCCGGTCCAGGACCGCCACCGCGCGAGGGAGCCGGACACCATCATCGACACCGGCGCCACCGCCTCGATCACCCCGCCCGCCCGCACATGGACGCGCAGCCACGGGTCGTACGGCAGCCCGTCCTCCGCCCGGGTCCGGCGGGCGTACTCCTCCATCGGAGCCGAGGCGTCCAGGTGCTTGGCGCTCGGCCGCACCGGAGCGACGAGCTCCCGGTACCCGAGCCTCCCGACGTTCTCCCGCATCGCGGCGACCATTCGCCCCGAAATGCCCTGCCCCTGCCACCCCTTGGCGACGCAGATCTCGATCGCGCTGACCGTGTCCGGCGTGGACCCGCGCCGCAGGTCGGAGAACGCCCACAGCAGCACCTGGTCCCAGCCGCCCTCGGGCAGCTCTCCTCTGCCGGGGGCATTCAGCGCGAACGGCACACTGTAGGCCCGCGCGACGACCGTGCCGTCCGGGTCCGTCGCGACGAGCGCATACTCCGGGAACTCGACAGCCATCCGCGGGTAGTTCGCCCACCCGACGAGATCTTCCACCACGAACTCCGGCCAGGTTTCGGGCATCTCGCTCATGGGCCGGGCAAGCTCGGGGCGCGCGGCAAGGGTGGTGATGGTCAGCTCCATCCGCCCCACGCTAGGCGGCGGTATTCCTGACGGCCACCGAATTCCGCAGTGCGGCGTGGAGGCGGCCGACCGGCCGACCCGCACCCGGCGCCCCGCCCTTCCGGCACAGCGTCCGCGCGGGGGCCTCGTCCGCGACTGCTTCTCAGCCGCCTGGCCCCGTCAGCCGCCGCACTGCGCCAGCATCGCCCGCTTGTCGGCGGTGGTCACGGGAAGGGCGTACTTGAGCGACACCTGTGCGAACCGCACCGCATAGGAACAGCGGACCTGCTTGTACGGCGGCAGCCAGGAGGCGGGACCGGAGTCCCGCTTGGCGTTGTTGGCCGGACCGTCCACCGGGATGAGGTTGAGCGGATCGTTGGCGATCTGCTGGCGCTTCGCCTCGGGCCAGCGGGAGGCGCCCATCTGCCAGTCGTACGACAGCGGCATGACGTGGTCGATCTGGACCTTCGTCGCCTGCTGCTTGCGCCACTCGATGGTCGAGCCGGTGTACGGATCCTTGAGGGTCATCGAGACGACCACACAGTCCGAACCCGACCGGAACTCGACATCCTTGCCGTCCCTGGCCAGCAGGTCGTTGCGGGTGTCGCAGCCGTTCCTCGCAAGCGGTATCCCGTCGACCGAGTCCTTCCAAGCGGAGCCGAACTTGTCCCGCGCGTAACCGGTCTTCGGTCCGCGCCCCTTGGTGCTCACCTTCTCGATGACCTTCCGGGCGGCGGCCCGGTCCGCCTCGGTGGTGAGGGGTGCGAGGCCCGGCTTCGTGCCGTCGGGGTTGTTCAGCGGGCTGGCGCCGAAGCCGCCCGCGGAACCGCCGCCCTGCCGCCCACTGCTGCTGCCGCCCTCGGCGGTCACGCCCTCGGGGTCGCAACCCGCCAGGGCCAGCACGGTCGCCGCGCTCAGGGCGGGCAGCATCACTCGGTACGCGCGGGGAGATATCACTCGGAACCGTCCTGACGGGGAGAAAGCCGAACCCGGTGATCCTACGGACGTCGTCCCGCTGACGGGCGTTCAAGGCCGCCACAGGAGCCGGATGCGGCCCGAATCACACCCCGCCTCACACCTTTCCGATGCCGAGCGTCTCGGAGGGCAGCAGCCCGGACCCGATCACCGCCGCCCACAACGACCCCAGCGGTTCCACGAGCCGCTTCCGCTCCGCCGCGCCGAGCAACCGCCGGGGTGTGTCCGAACGGCCCGCTGGGCGACCGGAACCCCGAGGAGGTGTTCCGGTCGCCCACCGGGCCGTTGTTCAGGAGCCCAGAATCGTCGTGAGGAACTCCCCGGTCCAGGCGAGGAGTTCGCGGCCGACGACCGGCTTGCCGCCGATCCTGCCGGCGGTCGGGCGCGGGACCAGGATCTGGTGGAGCGCCGGCTTGATCACCGTCTTCGGGTAGAGGCGCTTCAGGCGCAGCTCCTGCGACTCGCGCAGCTCCACCGGGGCGAACCGGATGTTCGGCCCCTGGAGCACGATGTCGCCGACGCCGCAGGCGCGGGCCAGCATGCGCAGGCCCGCGACCAGGAGGAGGTTCTCGACCGGCTCCGGGAGCTTGCCGTAGCGGTCGGTGAGTTCCTCGCGGACCGCCTTGATGTCGTCCTCCGTGGTGGCGGACGCGATCGCGCGGTACGCCTGGAGGCGCAGCCGCTCGCCGGGGGCGTAGTCGTGCGGAACGTGTGCGTCGACCGGGAGCTCGATCTTGACCTCCAGCGGCGGCTCCTCCTCGACGCCGCCTTCGAGCGAGGCCCGGTAGTCGGCGACGGCCTCGCCGACCATGCGTACGTACAGGTCGAAGCCGACGCCCGCGATATGGCCGGACTGTTCGCCGCCCAGAAGGTTTCCGGCGCCGCGGATCTCGAGGTCCTTCATCGCCACGTACATGCCCGCGCCCATCTCGGTGTGCTGGGCGATCGTGGCCAGGCGCTCGTGGGCCGTCTCGGTGAGGGGCTTCTCCGGCGGGTACAGGAAGTACGCGTAACCACGCTCGCGGCCACGGCCGACGCGGCCGCGCAGCTGGTGGAGCTGGGAGAGGCCGAAGTTGTCGCCGCGCTCCACGATCAGCGTGTTGGCGTTGGAGATGTCGATGCCGGACTCGACGATCGTCGTGGAGACCAGGACGTCGAACTTCTTCTCCCAGAAGTCCACGACCACCTGCTCCAGCGCCTGTTCCGACATCTGGCCGTGGGCGGTCGCGATCCGCGCCTCGGGGATGATCTCGCGCAGGCGCGCGGCCGCCCGGTCGATGGACTCGACACGGTTGTGGATGTAGAACGCCTGCCCCTCACGGAGCAGTTCGCGCCGGATGGCCGCGCCGATCTGCTTCTCCTCGTACGGGCCGACGAAGGTCAGGACCGGGTGGCGCTCCTCGGGCGGTGTGGTGATCGTCGACATCTCACGGATGCCGGTGACGGCCATCTCGAGCGTACGGGGGATCGGCGTCGCGGACATGGTGAGGACGTCGACGTTGGCCCGGAGCTTCTTCAGCTGCTCCTTGTGCTCGACGCCGAAGCGCTGCTCCTCGTCGACGATGACCAGGCCGAGGTCCTTGAACTTCGTCTCGGAGGAGAACAGGCGGTGGGTGCCGATGACCAGGTCGACGGAGCCGTCGCGGAGCCCTTCCAGGGTCGACTTGGACTCGGATTCGGACTGGAAGCGGCTCAGCGCCCTTACGTTGACCGGGAATTGGGAATAGCGCTCGGTGAATGTGCCGTGGTGCTGCTGGACGAGGAGCGTGGTGGGGACGAGGACGGCGACCTGCTTGCCGTCCTGGACCGCCTTGAAGGCGGCCCGCACCGCGATCTCCGTCTTGCCGTAGCCGACGTCGCCGCAGATCAGCCGGTCCATCGGGACGGACTTCTCCATGTCCTCCTTGACCTCGGCGATCGTGGTGAGCTGGTCCGGCGTCTCCGCGTACGGGAAGGCGTCCTCCAGCTCGCGCTGCCACGGAGTGTCGGGGCCGAAGACATGGCCGGGCGCCGCCATCCGCGCCGAGTACAGCTTGATCAGGTCGGCGGCGATCTCCTTGACGGCCTTCTTGGCGCGCGCCTTGGTCTTCGTCCAGTCGGCGCCGCCGAGCCGGTGCAGGGTGGGCGCCTCGCCGCCGACGTACTTGGTGACCTGCTCCAGCTGGTCGGTCGGGATGTAGAGGCGGTCGCCGGGCTGGCCGCGCTTGGCGGGGGCGTACTCGACGAGAAGGTACTCGCGGGTGGCGCCCTGCACCGTGCGCTGCACCATCTCGATGTAGCGGCCGACGCCGTGCTGCTCGTGGACGATGTAGTCGCCCGTCTCCAGCGTCAGCGGGTCGATGGTCTTGCGGCGGCGGGCCGGCATCCGGCCCAGGTCCTTGGTCGCGGTGCGCTGACCGGTCAGGTCCGTCTCGGTGAGTACGGCGAGTTTCAGCGCCGGGTCGACGAAGCCGTAGTCGATCGCGCCGCACGACACATGGACGACGGACGGCGAGATCTCCGCCAGGTCCGGGTCGAGGCGGGCCGGGATGCCTTCGCCGGCGAGCACCTCGACGGTACGGGTGGCGAGTCCCTGCCCCTCGGTGACGTACACCGTGCGCCAGCCGTCGGCGAGCCAGCCCTTGGTGTCGGCGAGCGCACGGGCGGTGTCGCCGCGGTAGGACTCCGGGGCGTGCATCGTGAGTTTCAGGGTGTCTTCGTCGAGCTCGGCGTCGGCGGCGAACGGGGAGACCGACCACCACATCATGTCCAGCTCACGGGCCCGGTCGCGGACGTCCGCGATGCCCCACAAGGAGGCGGCGCCGACATCGATCGGCGCCTCGCCACCACCGGCGGTCGCCGCCCACGACGCCTGGAGGAACTCCTGGCTGGTGGCGACCAGGTCCGCCGCCCTGGTGCGGACCCGCTCCGGGTCGCAGACCAGCGCCATCGAGCCCTTCGGCAACACGTCGAGCAGCAGCTCCATGTCGTCGACGAGGACCGGGGCGAGGGACTCCATGCCCTCCACCGCGATCCCCTCGGCGATCTTGCCGAGCAGCTCGCCCAGCTCCGGGTGCTGTTCGGCGAGGGCGGCAGCCCGTTCGCGCACCTGGTCGGTGAGCAGGAGCTCGCGGCAGGGCGGCGCCCAGAGGCCGTGCTCGGCGATCTCCAGCGACCGCTGGTCGGCGATCTTGAAGTACCGGATCTCCTCGACGTCGTCGCCCCAGAACTCCACCCGGAGGGGATGCTCCTCGGTCGGCGGAAAAACGTCCAGAATGCCACCGCGGACGGCGAACTCGCCGCGCTTCTCGACCAGTTCGACCCGGGAGTACGCGGCCGCCGCGAGCGCTTCCACGGTCTGGCCGAGATCGGCGCTCTGACCGATGCGCAGCGCCACGGGCTCCAGGTCCCCGAGCCCCTTGACCTGCGGCTGCAGCACAGAACGCACCGGCGCGACGATCACACTGACCGGCCCGGTCTCCGGGTCGTCGGCCCTCGGGTGCGCGAGGCGGCGCAGCACGGCGAGGCGGCGGCCGACCGTGTCCGAACGCGGCGAGAGCCGCTCGTGCGGCAGGGTCTCCCAGGACGGGAACTCGGCGATGGTGTCCGGGGGCAGCAGCGTCCGCAGGGCGGCGGCCAGGTCCTCGGCCTCCCGTCCGGTCGCGGTCACGGCAAGCACGGTCCGCCCGGCCTCGCGGGCCAGTGCGGCCACGGCGAAGGGGCGGGCGGCCGCCGGGCCGACGAGGTCCACATGCATCCGGTGACCGTCGGTGGCGGCCTTCACCGCTTCGGCGAGCGCCGGGTCACGTACGACGACATCCAGCAGACCGTGCAGGCTCATGAAGGGCTTCCGTCCGGGTAACGAGGGAGATTCCGGCAGCCGGCTGCTGCCAGGGGGCAACGCGAAGGGCCCGACACGTCTTACGGGCCGGGGGTTCCAGCGTACGACTCCCCTCCGACAGCCGCGCCCGCGATCCGGCTCAGCGGGTCGGATCCGGCCGCTGACCGCCGGTGGCCGTCGGCACGTCGCACCCGACGAAGGTGAACATGCATTCCCCGGGCGACAGTGGCTCTGGGCTCCGCGTGAAGCGGTGCGCCCCGGCTCCGAAGCCGGCGTCCGGCGCGGACGGCCATCGCCGTTCGAAGCCGCGGGCCTCCAGCCGGTCGCGGATCTGCGGCGCCGGGTCCGGCGCCTCGCGGTGCCGGGTCCGGGCAGCACACAGGGGGTTGCACCGAGTGGGAGCGGGTACGCGTCCGGCCCCGGGGTGTTTGGAGGAACACCCCGGGGCCGGAACAGTCATCCTACGTCGGCCTCCGCCACCGTCCTGCGGTACATGGACCGGACGGGGCCGGCGACGAGGCCCGTGGAACCTTTCGGTCCACGGGCGTCGTCACGGTGCCTGTACTAATCCGTCGCGATCGCGTTCAGCACGTTCATCCGGCCCGCCCGGAACGCCGGGACCAGGGCGGCGAACAGGCCGACGAAGGCCGAGCCGACGAAGACCGTGAGGATCGTCGGCCACGGGATCTCCAGGACGCCGAGGCCTTCCAGGGCCAGCAGCTTCTGGGCCGCCGTGCCCCAGCCCATGCCCAGGCCGAGGCCGAGCAGGGCGCCGAAGAGGGCGATGACCACCGACTCCAGGCGGATCATGCGGCGCAGCTGGCGGCGGGAGAGGCCGATGGCGCGCATCAGGCCGATCTCACGGGTCCGCTCGACCACCGACAGGGCCAGAGTATTCACCACACCGAGCACCGCGACGATGATCGCGAGCGCCAGCAGACCGTAGACGATGTTCAGCATCTGGCCGATCTGGTCCTTCAGCTGCTGCTTGAAGTCGGCCTGGTTCTTCACCGTGTACTGCGGGTACTTGGCGACGGCGGCCTTGAGCGCGGCGTATGCCTCCTTCTCCTTGCCGTCCTGCGCCTTGGCGAACATGAGCATGTTCTTCGGCATCTTGTCGGCGGGGACGTACTTCTCCGCGGTCGTGACGTTGGTGTACATCGCGTGCTTGTCGATGTTCACGTCGTCGGAGGTGATCGCGGCGAGTGTCAGCTTCGCCGTCTCGCCATCCTTGAACGCGACCGTGAGCCGGTCGCCGACCTTGAGGTGGTGCTTGGTGGCGTACGTGTCGCCGACCGACATGGCGTCCTTGCCGTAGGCGTCGGCCAGGTTGCCGGAGACCGTCTCGCGACGGACGTCGTCCCGGTACGTGGGGTCGACGGCGGCCAGGACCTTGTCCTCGGTCGAGCCGTCCGGCGCGGTGAGCTTGGCGCTGACGACTTTGTAGTCGGTGATGTGCTCGACGCCCGGGACTGCCTCCAGGGCCTTCGCGGCCTGCGGCACGATCGGCTGCCGGGTGCCGCTCGGCTGGACGATGAAGTCCGCGCCGACCGACTTGTCGAGCTCCTCGGTCGCCGAGGCGACCATCGACGAACCGACGACCGAGAGGCAGGCGACCAGCGCGAGGCCGATCATCAGAGCCGCTCCGGTCGCTCCGGTACGCCGCGGGTTGCGCAGCGCGTTGCGCTCGGCCATCCGTCCGACCGGGCCGAACATCCGCAGCACCACCGTGCTGAGCACCCGGACCACGAAGCCGGCCAGCAGCGGGCCGATCACGATGAAGCCGATCAAGGTGGAAACCACGCCCAGACCGAGGAAGAGCGAGCCTTCGCTCGACTTGTCGGCCCGCGTCGCAGCGAGGAGCGCGGCGCCACCGGCAAGGGTGAGGACCAGGCCGATCGCGGCCCGGACCCGGCCAGCGCGGCCGTCCGCCGGGGTTCCGGCGTCGCGCAGGGCGGCCATCGGGGAGATCTTCCCGGCCCGGCGGGCCGGGACGTACGCGGCGACGACGGTGACGATGACGCCGAGCGCCAGCCCGAGCACCGGAGTCGTCCAGGCGATCGTGAGGTCCTCGGTGGACAGGT
Source organism: Streptomyces sp. NPDC048411 (assembly GCF_040704695.1). NCBI lineage: Bacteria > Bacillati > Actinomycetota > Actinomycetes > Kitasatosporales > Streptomycetaceae > Streptomyces > Streptomyces sp. NPDC048411. The sequence goes on along the minus strand of NZ_JBEZKL010000080.1, from coordinate 19,551 downwards.
TCATGCCCATGGAGTTCATGAGCTTCATCAGTCCGACCGCGACACCGATTCCGGCGCCGACACCGAGGAGGGAACCGACGAAGCCGAGGAACAGCGCCTCGATCAGGACCGACCGGTTGACCTGCTTGCGGCTGGAGCCGATGGCCCGCATCAGGCCGATCTCGCGGGTGCGCTGGGCCACCAGCATCGAGAAGGTGTTGACGATGAGGAAGATGCCGACGAGGAAGGCGATCCCGGCGAAGCCGAGCATCGCGTACTTCATCACGTCGAGGGATGAGCCCATGGAGTCCTTGTTGGCGTCCGTGGCCTCCTGCTGGGTCTGGAGCTTGTACGCGGCGCTGTCACCGAGGGCGGTGGCGACGTTCTTCTTCAACTGTGCATCACTGACACCGGGCTTGGCGGTGACGGAGATCTGGGTGAAGACATCGGGCTTGCCGAGGAGCTTGACCTGCGCGGTCGCGGTGTCGAGGTAGACGACGGCCGCGCCCGGGTTGGTGACCTTGAAGGAGGCGATACCGCTGATCCTCGCCCTGATGTCGCCGGTGACGGCGATGGTGCGCAGTTCGTCACCGATCTTCAGGTGGTGCTTGTCCGCGGTGTCGGCGTCGACCATGACCTCGGTCGGACCGCGCGGTGCGTGGCCGGAGGTGATCTCCATGGAACGCAGGTCGTTCTGCGTCCAGTTGCCCGCGATCGTCGGGGCGCCGGTCGAGGAGCCCATGTTCTTGTTGTGGCTGTCGACGACGGTGACGGACATGCTGGAGACCGTGCCCTCGGCGGTCTTCACCCCGTCCGCCTTCCCGGCCTGCTCGACGGCGGCGGCGGGGAGCGTGACGGGCTTGCCGTTCTCCGGCAGTTCGTCGACCTCTCCCGCGGCCTTGGGGCTGACGGTGACGTCGGCGGAGGTCGCGGCGAAGAGCTTGTCGAACGTGGTGTTCATGGTGTCGGTGAAGACGAGCGTGCCGCACACGAACGCCACCGACAGCAGGACCGCGACGGCGGAGAGCGCCATTCGTCCCTTGTGCGCGAAGAAGTTGCGCCTCGATGTCTTCCACACAGTCATGACGTCCGCCCGCGCGCGTCGAAGTCCTTCATGCGGTCGAGGACCTGGTCGGCCGTCGGGTTGTGCATCTCGTCGACGATGCGTCCGTCCGCGAGATACAGCACCCGGTTCGCGTAGGAGGCGGCGACCGGGTCGTGAGTGACCATGACGATGGTCTGTCCCAGTTCGTCGACGGACTTGCGCAGGAAGCTCAGCACCTCGGCGCCGGCCCGCGAGTCCAGGTTCCCGGTGGGCTCGTCACCGAAGATGATCTCCGGCTGGGCGGCGAGCGCCCTGGCGACCGCGACGCGCTGCTGCTGGCCGCCGGAGAGCTCGGTGGGCCGGTGCTTCAGCCGCTCGGCGAGACCGACCGTCTCCACGACCTGGCGCAGCCAGCCGGCGTCGGGCTTGCGGCCCGCGATGTCCATCGGCAGCGTGATGTTCTCCAGCGCGTTGAGCGTCGGGAGCAGGTTGAACGCCTGGAAGATGAAGCCGATCCGGTCCCGGCGGAGCTGAGTGAGCTTCTTGTCCTTGAGCTGGGTGATCTCGGTTTCGTCGAGGTAGATCTCGCCCGAGCTCACGGTGTCCAGTCCGGCCAGGCAGTGCATCAGGGTCGACTTGCCGGAACCGGACGGGCCCATGATCGCGGTGAACTGCCCGCGGGCGATGTCCACATCGACATGGTCGAGCGCGACGACCCGGGTCTCCCCGGCGCCGTACGCCTTGACGACCTGCCGCGCCCGCGCAGCGACGGCCGTACGCCCTCCAGTGCTCCCGTGCCTGGGAATGGTTACAGCCGTTGTCACGGTGGGTTCTCCTCAATCGGTGAAGACGTCCTGGGTCAGGACGCCGTTTCGCGATGGGCGCCGCCCGCTGAACGGACGGCGCTGTGTTCGTACTCAAGTCTCGTGTCCGGACGTGGTCCGGCGCGCTGGTGCCCAGCGCAGTCTTGAGGTGGGGTTTTCCCCACCCCGTCCCCTGCGGTCACCCGCATTCGCGCTGTAGGAAAACGTTAAGGAACGGGCCCCCGGCCCCACGTCCTCCGCCAGGAGGAACCGCCCCTGGACAGAAATAAGGAGCTACCCCTAGGGGTCTCAGCCCCCGGGTGGAGCCGGATCTCAGGGGCTCCACCCGGGGGTGGCTGCGGACCGGTCCCGGGGGCGTCGGCGACCATCGGCGGCACCACCGGGACCGGTGGCACTGCTGGTGCTGGTCTTCGTGGCACCGCGCCGCCTTCCGATCCTCACCGAGGACACCGGAACCGGCTCCGCAACCAGCCCTGGAGGCAACGCAAGCATCACAGAATTAGCCAACTTCTCTTTCCCTGGGGGAAGTTCAGGCCAACCGCTGCCCTACAGCCCTACCCGCGAGTAGTGTTCCCGCTCCCAGCAGCGCTCACGCGCTCTCCCTTGCAGTCCGCCCCGGGACCCGAGCCATGCAAGGAGCAGCACTCAGATGTCGTACGAGCCCCCGCACGTCGAACCGTCGCGCCGCCCCCCGTACGACCCCGATCTCCTTCTCCCCTGGCAGAGTTCGCCGCCGGCGCTCCCGCCCCGCCGTCCGACGCCGATACGCACGCCCCTTCCCGCTCCCGGACGGCACAGCGATCTGCGCCGACTGCGCACCGCTTACCGGGTGCTGCGGCGGGTCGCGACCCTGACCGCGCTCGGCTACTTCACGCTCTTCCTGGTGCTGTCCGGCTTCGCCCCCGGGCTGATGTCCCGTTCAGTCGGCGGCGGACTCAACGTCGGCCTGGCACTCGGCCTCTGCCAGCTTCCGGTGACCCTGCTCGCGATCGCCCTGTACGAGCGGACCGCACGGCGCACGGTCGACCCGCTCGCCGACGCACTCCGAAGAACAGGAGCGGCCCGATGAACTGGATCGACGAGTCAGCGCAGACGATGTCCCTCGTGGCGTTCATCGCGGTCGCCTCCGTCACTCTGCTGTTCTGCGTGATGACCGGCCCCGACCACGACGACCTCGCCGAGTTCTACACCGGCTACCACTCGCTCTCCCCCGTCCGCAACGGCCTCGCCATCGCGGGGGACTACCTCTCCGCGGCAACCGTCTTCGGCGCCAGCGGACTCGTCGCCCTCACCGGCTACGACGGGCTCGTGGTCGGCCTGAGCACCTCGCTCTCACTCGTCCTTCTGATGTTCCTGCTCGCCGAACCGCTGCGCAACGCCGGCCGGTTCACCATGGGCGACGTGTTCGCCCGCCGCGCCCCCGGCCGCGCGATCCGGATCACCTCCTGCGGCGTCACCCTCGCCGCCCTGCTGCCACTGATGGTCGTCCAGCTCGCCAGCAGCGGCGATCTGATGGCCTTCATCCTGGGATTCGACAGTTCCGGCTTCCGTACCGGTTCGATCATCGCGCTCGGGATCATGATGATCAGTTACGCGGCGATCGGCGGGATGAAGGGGACCGCCCTGATCCAGATCGTCAAAACGGTCTTTCTCGTCGTCGCCTGTCTCACCATCTCCGCACTGGTCATGAACCACTTCGACTGGTCCGTCGCCGCGCTGCTCGCGGCCGCTCAGCAGGGCAGCGGTGCCGGGGCCGCCTATCTGCAGTCGGGGCTCCAGTTCGGCGGCAGCGGCCTCGACATGGTCAGCTCCGAACTGACCCTGGTGCTCGGCATCGCCGCGCTGCCGCACGTCACCATGCGGATGACGGGCGCCCGCAGCGCGCGGGCCGTCCGCCGCTCGATGTCCTGGGCGGTCTCCGTGACCGTCGTCATCTCTCTGCTGCTCACCGTGATCGGTTTCGGTGCGGCCGCGTTGGTCGGCCACGACCTCATCGTCGCCGCCGGGGCACAGGGCAACGGTTCCGTGCTCCAGGTCAGCGGCGTGGTCGCGGGCAGCGGGAAGATCGGTGCACTGGTGCTCACCGCGATGACGACGGCGATCTTCCTGACCCTGCTCGCCTCGGTCGCCGGAATGATCCTGGCCTGTGCGAACTCGCTGGCCCACGACCTGTTCGTCCACGGGATGCGCGACGGGAGCAGGCGGCCGGTCGCGGACCGGACCGAGATGGGCGCCGCGCAGGCCGCGGCGGCCGGCGTCGGCCTGCTCGCCATCGTCCTCGCCGTGGCGGCCCGGCACTGGAACCTCCAGGCGCTGGTGACGCTCTCCTTCTGCATCGGGGCGTCGGCGCTGTCCCCGGCGCTCGTCTACACCATGTTCTGGCGGCGCTTCACCCGTACCGGACTGCTCTGCACCCTCATCGGCGGCACCGTCGCGGCCCTCGTGCTGATCACCGGCACCAATCTGGTGTCGGGATCGCCCGGTTCGGTCTTCCCCGGACACGACTTCAACTGGTTCCCGTTCACCACGACCGGCCTCGTCTCGATCCCGGCCGGATTCCTGGCGGGCTGGCTGGGCACGGTGCTGCCCCGGCGGACCTCCGCCGAGGCGCGCCGGCGGTACGAGGTGGAGGAGCCGTGGATCCTCGCGGGCGCGACACCGGCCTCCCGCCGCTGAGCCGTGTCCGTCCCGGCACCGCCGTCATGTAGGAGCCACCGCGGCGCCGGTGTCGTCGGCGACTGCTTCGACCGCCCGACACGGCGGCACCCTGCACAAGGTCCCCGTCCCCGGCACCTCCCAGCGCTGCTCCGCCTGCCAGAGGTGGATATGACGGCGGGTGGTTATCAGTACGTCAGGTCTCTACGGCGTCAGTTGTTGAGGCGTGACACTCCGCCCACACCGTCTTCCCGACGGGAGTGCGAGGAACCGAGCCCCACCGGCCGGCAAGGATGTCGACGAGGAACAGTCCACTTGGAGGAACGCCTGTCGGCCCGGCTGGAACGTCAAGAACGCCTCGGTGCTCCCGATCGCCCCGATTTGTGGGTCGTTCTCGACGAAGCCGTGGCCGTCGGGCGCCTGCCGGTGAGACGCGCCCCCCGGGGAGACGTGCCTCACCACGCGGTGGCACCCGCCCGTCACGCGCCCCGGAAGGTTAGGGCCAGCACCTCCGTCAGACGCCGCTTCAGCGCCTCCGCGTGCGGCGGGCGCCCGGGGGCGGAGGCACCGTCGATCCGGACCCCGGTGTCGGCGAGGAGGTACAGCATCCGCAGCGTGCGCATGGCGTTGGAGGTGTGCGCGGCCACGGTGGGGGCGCCGCGCCGGCCGGCGGCGAAGTCTGTCTCGATCGCGTCCAGCCAGCCGACGGCCTCGGCCTCGGAGAGTTCCGGCCGGGTGAGCGTGCGGGCGACGCCCTGGGCGAGCCGGTCGTCCTCCTGCTGGGCGAAGAGCTCGTTGGTCGGAACCACGAGCCGCTCCGCCGCCAGCGCGAGCATCTCCTTCGGGTCGACCTCCGGATGGAGCCCGAAGGCGCCCAGCAGGTCAGCGCCGTGCGCGACGGCGTGGAGCCAGCCGAGCCCGGGGTCGTACCCGCGCAGGTCCGTCTCGGCCGGGAACCAGCGTCGGAAGGCGGCGAGCCATGCTGGGTCGAAGTCGCCGCGACCGACGATCATGTCGAGCACGAGCGGGGCGAAGGTGCGCGCCTGGATCTCGGGGTCGTCGAACCGGTCGGCCATCACGGTGCCCAGCTGGGCGCGCAGCGGCTTGTCGATGACGTCCCGCTGGATCCACGTCCGCAGCACCACGTAGGGAGCGCCGTCGCGGATATCCGGGTCGGGGTGGCGGAGGGCCTCGGCCAGTTCGGCGGCGAGGGCCGGCAGTTCGGCCGCCGCCGGGGCGGGGCAGTCGTTCTCGTAGAGGTACAGCCAGCGGGCCGCGTCGATCGGCGGCCTGTCGTCGGTCTTGGTCACTGCCTCACCTTTGGGGAGGGTCCCCGGCAAGGCAACCGATTATCGGACGGATGCGGGGCGAGCAGACGGCCCGGGCCCAGTGGGGACCGCCTGTCAGTACGCCTCGCCACGCTCGCCCATGACGACGCATGGAACCACGTTGACCGCATCTGAGAAAGGCCCCCTCGCCCCACTCCGAGATCATCACGGCGCGGGACGAGGGAACGAACCCACTTCTCAAACACGCCCTAGGTGCGTCGCTCGGCGGCGTCGAACGCGGGCGCGAGCGGGGACAGCGCCGCGCGGAGCTGGTCGGGCAGTGAGCCGGCGGGCACGACCAGTCCTCCGGCGCCGAAACTCCCGGCGGCTCCTGCGTTCCCGGTCGGCTGGAGCCAGCCTTCCAACGCGATGCGAACCGCCGCGGCCACGCTTGCCGCGAGAACGCGGGCTATGTGCGCTCCGGCGTCACCAAGGCGTTCGGCGATCACCGCCGTGAGAGGGGGCTCGATGCCGGCGGTGGTATCGAGGAACGCGTCGCGCAGCGCGGTCCGAGTGGTGATCATCAGCAGCGCCTGGTGTTCGTGCTCACCGGTGTTCGTGTACTGCTCGACCACTGCTTCGGTGACGGCGTCGGCCAGGCGCACTCCTGCGGGCCGGGCCGCGACCGCCGCCGCGATCCGCGCCTCCCGGTCTGCGGTAACAGCGGAGATGATCGCCTGCTCGCGGCTAGCGAAGTAGTTGTTGTAGGTGCGCGGCGAGACCCCGGCCGCCTCGGCGATGTCCTCGACCCGCACGTGGTCCGGTCCGCGCTCCACGGCCAGGCGCAGGGCCGCCTGGCGTAGCGCCTCGCGCGTGGCCTGCTTCTTCCGCTCCCGCAGCCCTGGTGGTGGAGTCGTCACGGTGTCAGCGTTCCATACAGGGCTGCGTTCACGCAAACTTGCGTGCGCGCACTTTTCCTGTCAGCCTCGACCCGCCCGAGACCGGCAGAGAGGACGTCACCATGCGAGCAAGAGGAATGACCTACGACACCGGATTCGTCGTGCACGGCCAGATATCCCGCGAGCACTTCGACCCCGCGGTGGTCCGGCGCGAGCTCGCCATCATCCGCGACGACCTGCACTGCAACGCGGTCCAGATCATCGGCGGCGCCCCGGACCGGCTGGAGCTGGCCGCCGGTGCCGCCGCCGAGCTCGGCCTGGAGGTCTGGTTCTCGCCCTATCCGCTGGAGCTGGATCCGGAGCAGATCCTTACGCTCTTCCGCGACTGCGCCGAGCGAGCGGAACGGCTCCGGCAGCAAGGGGCCACAGTCGTGTTCGTCGCAGGGGTCGAGCTGAGCGTGATGAACCGCGGGTTCCTGCCCGGAGAGAGCCCCGAGGAGCGGGTCGAGCATCTGATGAGCCAACCCGAGCGGCAGGCCGAAGCGATGCGCGAGCTCGGCGTGCGCATCAACGCGTTCCTCCGCGACGCCGCAGCCACGGTCCGCGAGCGCTTCCAGGGCAAGCTCACCTACGCATCCATCCAGTTCGAACAGGTCGACTGGACTCCGTTCGACATGGTGACGTTCGAGCTGATCCGCTCCGCCGAGGTCGCCGACCGGTTCCGGGACGCGGTGCGCACCCTGGCCCAAGGCCCGAAGCCGCTCGCCATCACCGGGTTCGGCACCGCGGCCTACCGCGGCGCGGGAGACCGCGGTGGGCGGGTGCTGGAAGTGGTCGAGTACGACCCAGCGACCAAGGCCCCTGTACGACTGAACGGCATGTACGAGCGTGACGAGACCGGCCAGGCCGCATATCTGAGCGAACTGCTGGAGATCTTCGAGACCGAGGGTGTGGACAGCGCGTTCGTGTTCCTGTTCGCCTTGCCTGGCTACCCGCACCGCCCCGACGGCGACCCCCGAGACGACTTGGACCGGGCCGGCCTGGGCATCGTCAAACTCCTCGAAGGGCGCCGGGGGCAGACCTACCCCGACATGGAATGGGAACCCAAGGTCGCCTTCGCGGCAGTGGCGCAGCGGTATCGGAGGTGACAGGCCCCGCGCACGGTGACCACGGCTCGCAGCTCCCGTCCAAAGCCGCTCCACCGACCTTCCGGGGTCAGCGCCTGTAGTGATGCCGCTTCGGCTTCTCGATCGCCATCACGATGAGGCTAGGGATCATGAGGAAGAACCCCACGAGCAGTAGCCATGTCGGTCGGCCCGTGAACAACGCCACGATGGCCAGGCCCAACCCCACCACGAAGCCGATGTGCGCCCAGAAATCGGGCACGCTCATCTGTCGCTCACTCATGCAGTCCCCCTCGGACGTGCCCGCGCCCCACGGGCGAGCACAGCATCATCGCCTGTACCGCCACCGTCAAGATCCGAGTACGGCGATACCGCAACAGCAAGTACGGACCGAACGCCGGACAACACCCCGCGACCACGCGGACCTACAGCTTCCACGCCGAGATCACGTTCCTCGAACACGGGCTCGCGACCCGCCGCCGAATCTAAACGCAACGGCGTTGAGCACCACATCAAGGTCTGATCAAGAAGCAAAGACTGACAACCGCGGGCCTGCAAGTAGCCGAAACCCCGCGCCGTGGCGACGTGTGGATGCGGGATGCCGGTCGCTCCCGGACTCCAGCGGACCGCCTACTCGGACGCGCCGGAGCGGGAGTTCGGGTGAACAGCACGACGCCCCACCCGCGAAGGGTGGGGCGAAGGCGAACATCTCCGGGGCCACAACCACCTCCAGGGTGAACGCCGGCGAGCTCACCGGTGTCCATTGCCGGTTACTCGGCCGCGGCTTCCTCAGCGGGCGGCTACGCGGCCGGTGCCTCGGCGGGCAGCTCGGCGGCGGGCAGCTCGGCTGCCGGCTGCTCGGCGGCGGGCTGCTCGGCAGGCTGCTCGGCTGCCGGCTCCTCGGCCGGCTGCTCGGCGGCAGGCTGCTCGGCGGCCGGCTGCTCGGCAGGCTGCTCGGCGGCAGGCTGCTGCGCTGCAGGCGGCTGCGCGGGCGGCTGCGCGGCAGGCTGTTGCTGCTGCTGCTGCTGCTGCTGTTGTTGCTGCTGTTGTTGTTGCTGCTGCTGCTGCTGCTGTTGTTGCTGTTGCTGCTGTTGCGGCTGCTGCCCGGTCTGCTGCTGTTGCTGCTGCTGCTGTCCGGTCTGCTGTTGTTGCTGCTGCTGCTGTTGCTGCTGTTGCGGCTGCTGCCCGGTCTGCTGTTGTTGTTGTTGCTGCTGCTGCTGTTGTTGTTGCTGTTGCTGTTGCTGCTGCTGTTGCTGCTGTTGCGGCTGCTGCCCGGTCTGCTGCTGCTGTTGCTGCTGCTGTTGCTGCCCGGTCTGCTGTTGTTGCTGCTGTTGCTGCTGTTGCTGCTGCTGCCCGGTCTGCTGTTGTTGCTGCTGCTGCTGTTGCTGTTGCTGTTGCTGCTGTTGCTGCTGTTGCTGCTGTTGCTGCTGCTGCCCGGTCTGCTGCTGCTGTTGCTGCTGCTGTTGCTGCTGCTGTTGCTGCCCGGTCTGCTGCTGTTGCTGCTGTTGCTGTTGTTGCTGCTGCTGTTGCAGCCCGGTCCGCTGCTGCTGCTGTTGCTGCTGCTGCTGCTGCTGCTGTTGCAGCCCGGTCCGCTGCTGCTGCTGTTGCTGCTGCTGCTGCTGCTGTTGCAGCCCGGTCCGCTGCTGCTGCTGTTGCTGC
>NZ_JBEZKL010000080.1:0-10000 GCF_040704695.1 Streptomyces sp. NPDC048411 | reverse complement strand
GCTGCTGCTGTTGCAGCCCGGTCCGCTGCTGCTGCTGTTGCTGTTGCTGCTGCTGCTGTTGCAGCCCGGTCCGCTGCTGCTGCTGTTGTTGCTGCTGCTGTTGCTGCTGCTGGACTATGAAGCGCGTTTGCGGTCTTGCCTGCTGCTGCAGTTGCCGCTGGACTACGTTCGCCTTTCGCAGTGTCGTCGTATCCGCCTTGCACACACGGCGGGGACCTTGCGGAGTGCGAACAGTGACGAAACCGTGTTTGCAAACCACGTTTGGTGCCGCGCTCGACGATTCCGCCGTAGCCTTCGCTGTCTGAGGCGCCGCCTCGGCGCTCGTCACGCCCACCGTCCCAGCGAGCAGCGCAGCTGCGCAAGACGCGCCGACGATGTGTGGGATGCGTTTCCGGATGCTCGTCGCCATGACATCTCCTCTCAGACGCTGGGGGCAGGGTTACCTCCAGCAGCGTGGGAGGTCCGCCGCAACCGTGGCGTTGATCCAACGTGACTGTTGCGCGACGCTCGATTTGACAATGACCGCGACACGTTGATGGTCACGCCTCACGACGGACATTTAGGCACGCAAGCTCTTACCAATATGCGTGCTGTCTGCGTCCTGTGCACGTTGTCGCCGATCAGGCGCGCGGATGCCAGTGGCGGAGCGTTCTGGGCGTGCCTGATCGCGAATCGGGTGGATCAGCACGCGGGCGCGCCTGTCGTGCCGGCGGGCAAGCCGACCCGGTAGCCCCGGGGGCAACGCGACAGTTCGCACGGTGACACCTACGGCCACCGAACCGGACGATTCATGGATGGTCGGACACCGTGCCCACCGTCCGGGCCGCGCCTGTGAAGGCTGCCTGCACCGGCACGCCACCGGGTCCGGACCGGCCGGGGCCCGGGCGAGAGCGGTGCTCCGGCGTCACCGGGGGCTCGTCTCCGAGGGGCCGGTGGGTCACGGACCTCCCCAAAGGACTTGGGGAAAGAACCACCTGCCCTCCCTCCCCTCCCAACTCGTCACCCGCACGGGTGACTTGGTTGCATATGCCGGGCGGGTCCGGTTACGTTCGCCGCGACAACCTCACACACGAATACGGCCCCCGGCCGGGACGGCAATCCCGATCGAGGGCCTGACCAACCAGGAAGCAGACTCTTCCCAATGGCTGATTCGCAGTCTAACGCGCGCCCGCGCGCCGAAGCCGGAGCTCCGACCTCCGGCGTGATTCATGTACGCACGCGCCTCACCGCCCACTTCACCGTGATCGCCAACGCCCTTGCGCAGCGCCCCGGAAGCGCGGTCACGGTCGGCGTCGCCGCGTACATCCTCTCGTTGCCGGACGGCGCCCGCGTGAGCGTCGCCGCGCTGTGTGCGCACTTCACCGAGGGCGAGATCCTGATCTCGCGGGCGCTCCGGGAGCTGGAGGCCGACGGATATCTGGAACGCCGCCGGGTGCGCGGGGCCAACGGCCTGATCCACACCCGGACGTACTTCTACGACGTGCCCGACCAAGGGGACCGGCCCACCCCGCCGCCGCGTCCCCGGAAGCCTTCGACGGCGGAGGACATGCCCGTGCCGGACGCGGAGGGCGCGTCCGCCCCGGACGCCGAAACCGGATCCGCGTCCACGGGCGACGCCCAAGACTCCCCGGGGCCTGATTCAGGGCCTGGGCCCGCTCCTGAGTCTGCGGCTCGCGTCGCCGCTGCTGCTGCCGCGTCCAGCACTTCTGAGACTGCCGAGGTCGACCGCGGAACTGCCGCCCCGGGCAGTGCCGTTGCCCCTCCCCCGGTCTCTCTCGGCGATGCCGATCCGCAAGCCGTCGTCATCCTCGCCTCGCTGCGCATCGTCAACCCGAGGCTGATCCTGTCCCGGCGCGAAGTAGCCGAGCTTGCCCCTGCCGTCGCCGAGTGGCTCGCACGGGGCGTCGGCGCCGAGGAGATCACCCGGGCGCTCACCCTTGATCTCCCCGACCCGCTCCGGGCCCGCCCGTCCCGCATCCTGGCCTACCGCCTCGGGGAACAGCCCATCGCCGTACCCGCCACGTCCCATCCGGCCACACCGCCGGACCGGCCGGAAGCCCTGACCTGGCAGACCTGCGAGGGCGGCTGCGAACGCGCCTTCCGCGCCGCCCGGCCCGGCAGTTGCCGCGAGTGCCGCGACTGCGACAGCTCACCCGACAGCGACGAGGGCACAAGAGCCGAGTCCATCGACAGCATGCGCGCGGCACTGCGCAGCGCGAAGGACAGGCAGGCAGCCTGAGCCGCCTCCGGCGGCCTACGGATCAGTTCCCCGTGGGCGCCACACGCCCGGTGAGCGCCGCGAGCGAATTGCGTACGTGCGCCATGTGCGCCTGCACCTCCTCGCGGCCCTCCTCGTGCTCCCGCAGGATCCGCTCGGTCTCCCGGACCACCCGGTCCTCGCGCACCCTGGCCGCCGCGCTCAGCGCGGCGGCCTGAGCCTCGGCGTCCTCCTGGCCGTGCCGCGCCGCCTCCTCGGTCTCCGCCAGGGCCCGGCGCTCCTCGGCCAGCCGGGCCTCCGCCCGGTCGATCAGCTCGTCGTGCCGCGCGACCTGGGCTGCTTCGGCATCCGCCAGTTCACGTTCGGCGGCCTTCCAGCGCTCGGTGTGCTCGTGCTCCTGGTTGGCCAGCACGCTCGCGGTACGGCTGCGGGTCTCCGCCATCGCGGCCTCCGCCTGGTCGCGCTCCTCTTCGGCTTCCGCGCGGGCAGCGGCAAGCCTGGAGTCGGCGCTCTGCTGCGCCGCGGCCACCGTCTCGTCAGCGTGGACCTCGGCTGCCGACCGGAGGGCGTCGGAGTCCGCGCGGGCGGAGTCGCGGAACCTACGTGCCGCCGCGTCCGCCGCATCCCACAGCGCCTGCCCCTCCTCCTGCGCGGTGCTACGTACGGTCTGCGCCTCCTCGTAGGCGAGCGCCAGGATCTCCTGGGCCCGGTCGCCGAGCGAGGCGTACGTCTGCGGGGCGAGCGTGGCGACGACCTCCGCCAGCCGTGCCGACTCGGCCTCCAGCTCCTCCGCCAGCGCGGTCAACCGGGACGCCCTCTCCCACGCCTCGGTCCGCTCCGCCGACAGATCGGCCACTCTTCCGTCCACCTGCTCCGGGCGGTAGCCACGTCCTCGCACCACGACGAAGCCGTACGCGGACACCGGTGCAGCACTCATCCTTGAAGCCTCTCTCCGACTCTCCGACCACCAAGCAATTACGTCAAGGATGCGGCAATTGGCAGAGAAGTCCGAATCCATTCGGTGGTTTCCCGGGGGGAAGCGACAGGTGTCACATACAACAGAGCGCCCGGATCCCCTGGCGGGGTCCGGGCGCCTCGTGTTCGTCGGATCAGGTCAGATCAGGCCGTCCCACATCTGCTCCAGCAGCACCGACCACCAGCTCTCCGGCGACGCGAGCGCCGCCGGGTCCAGTGCCACCAGCTGCGCCTGGAAGTCGACCGTCCAGCGGCCCGCCTGCTCCGGGTTGAGGCCGAAGCGGAGCCGCCACATCCGGCCGAGGAGCGCCATCGAGCGCGTGAACTCCGGCAGGCCGGTATTCACGAACTGCGGCGGCACCGGCTGCCCGCCGGGACCCGCCTCCACCGGCACGGCCACGATGTTCGCCGTGCCGTACTGGACACAGATCGCCCGCCCGAAGTCGGACCCCACGACGAGGTACGACCCCGCGTCGGTGGCCGGCTGCACCTGCCGCTGCACGGCCAGCTCGGCCAGCGTCGGCACCACAGGCTGACCCGGCTGCGCCCAGAAGAACGGCCCGAAGTCGGCGGGCAGCCCCGCCCACACCAGCGTCCGCGCCACAATCTCGGGCACGCCCTGGCGGGACACCGCGCGCTGGTCGAAACGGAGCACGCCCTGCGGCCCGAAGGCCTGCATCAGCTCCTCCGCGATGGCCTCCGACGGGATCGGCATCGCGGGCGGCATCTGCGGCAGCGGGGCCCGCACCGGCGCCGGGCGCGCCGGACCGTCCGCGACCTGGTGCAGCTCACCCTGATGGGTGAGCAGATGCTGCATGCCCTGCTGGCGGCTGGCGTGATCGGTGCCGTACGGGGCGACGCTGGTGATCCGCACCTGCGGCCAGGTCTCCCGGATCATCCGCGCACAGTAGCCACCCGGCAGCTCGCAGGACTCCAGCTCCGTGTGGAGCTCGATGACCTGCTGCGGCGGCACGTTCATGGCCCGCAGCTCGTGCAGCATCTGCCACTCGGGGTGCGGGGTGCCGGGCGCCGAGCGGCGGATCAGCTGCTGCTCGCTGCCGTCGGGCGCACGGAAGCGCAGCACGGCCTGGTAGCCGGGGCCGACGGTCGGCTGACCCATCGGCGCCTGCGGATAGCCGTACGCCGGGGGCGGCGGGGTGTGCGGATTCGGCGGCACGGGACCAGGGGCGCCCCCCGGCGGCATGCCGGGGGCCCCGGGCGGGCCAGGCGGACCCGGCGGGCCGACCTGGGCAGGTCCCGCGAGCATCGTGGCGGCATGGTGCGCGCCACCGCCGGGCGGGGGCGGAGTCGACCCGGGAGGTCCGGGCGGGGCGGGAGGCTGCGGGGCGCCGGGCGGGCCAGGGGGCCTGGGCGCGCTCGGGCCACCCATGCCCGGGTCGGCGAACATCGTCGCTGCCTGATGCACTCCGCCACCGGGCGGAGGCGGAGTCGACCCGGGAGGTCCGGGCGGGGCGGGAGGCTGCGGGGCGCCGGGCGGGCCAGGGGGCCTGGGCACGCTCGGGCCACCCATGCCCGGGTCGGCGAGCATGGTCGCGGCGTGGTCGAAGCCGCCACCGGGCGGCGGCGTCGCCCCAGGAGGTCCGGGAGGTCCGGGAGGCGCGGGCTGTCCGGGAGGCGCGGGGGGCTGAGGTGTACCGGGCGGGCCAGCCTGCGAGACGAGCTGCGTCGGCAGGTATCCGCCCGCCGGGGCGCCGGGCGCGCCCGGACCCGAGGGCGGCGGCACAGGCGCACCCGGCCTGGCGCCCGGCGTGCCGGGGGCGCCGGGCGGCGGCGGAGTGGCCGACCCGCCGGCGCGCGCACCGCGCGGCGGCATCGTGGCCTTACCGGTGGTGGCGTCGGCGATGTCACCGCTCCCGGGAGCCCCGGGGGCACCCGGCACGGGCGCACCCGGACCCTGTGGGTTCAGGCCGGGGACGACCGCCGTCCGGGGCAGCCGGCTGCCACCCGACATCAGCGCGGTCGGCGCTTCCGCGGAGACACCCGGCGGCGGGGTGCCGTCGTCATCGGAGCCCGAGAGCGGCGGCGCGAACACGGTGGCTGGCAGCGCGACCGCCCCGTCGTCGGAGTCCGCGTTGGTGTCGGTCCCGGCCCACGGGGTGGCCCCGGTGGGCACGCTCGGCGAGGAGGCCGGAACGCCGTCGGGGGCGGTGGGCTCATGCTCGTCCTGCGCACCGGCGTCCTGCCAGGGCGGCCCACCGGACGGTGTCCCGGAAGGGGCCGCCTGCGCGGGAACAGAAGGAGCCGAAGGAGCGGAAGGCGCAGAAGAAGAGGGAGGCGCGGGGGGAGAGTTCCCGTCGCGCTCCGCCCGCTGGTCCGGTATCCCGAGCTTGTCCGCCGCTTCCTGGAGCCACTCCGGCGGGCTCAGCAGGAATGACGTCTGATTCAGGTCGACACGCGCCGACGGCGCCGGGGCCGGGGCCAGGGCCGCGGCGACCGTGCCGTACTCCTCCTCGTACCGCCGGATCACCTCGCCCACCGGCAGTCCGGGCCAGAGCGTCGCCTCACCGCTGTCGCGGGCTATCACCAGCCGCTGCCGGCCGCCGTCGGAGACAGGGCCCTCCGCGCGGTCCTCGGCCCACACCACGAAGCCCAGCTCGAACTCGCGGACCCGCACCTCGCGGTGCTGGTACGCGGGCACGTCTGCGTTGACCCACTCGTCCGCGCGCTCCTGCGCCTGTGCAAAGGTCACCATTGCGCTCACCCCTCCACCGGGACGGCCCGCGCGAAGCCGCCGTCCACCATCAGGTTCGCCACGGTCTCCAGCTCCGGCGGGTTGCCCGCCAGCCGCTGCAGGAAGGCGTCGAAGTCCGCACCACAGGGCAGCAGCAAGCGGTCCACGCGCTCCTGCACGCTCCAGCCGTCCTGGTCCCGGGCATCGTCGTACGCGCAGAACCAGACCGAGCCGACACCGTTGCCCCGGACTTTCACCGCGAGCAGGCCGCCCTGGACGAAGCCGACGCCCAGGTAGTCCTTGGTGAGGTGGTCACGCAGACACTTGTTGACGTACACCAGGTCGTTCACCGCGGCCTCGTCGCGCACCGTGAAGAACGGCTGATCGACCAGGAGACCGAGCTCCGCGTCGAGCGCCGCACCGACCGGGGCCGAGCCGCCGGCCGCCTTCAGGAACGAGCGGTACGCGCCCGGCAGCCGGTAGCCGAGGTCCTCCTCGACGCCCTGGATCTGCTGCTCGCTGACCGCGACCGCGCCCTTCGGGAGCCGGAAGTGCGCGGGCCGGGTCTCCTGCAGCGGACGCGTGCCCCGCTTGTTCTGGTCGACCGAGGTGGTCGCGAGACCACCGTGGTGCCGGAGCAGTGCCTTGACCTCGACCGGGACAAGCTCCATCCGCCGGCCGCCCGCCACGTGGTGCCAGGTCCAGCCGTGCGGGGTGGCGACCGCCGGAATCGTGTCCCACAGTTCGTGGCCGCTCGCCGCCAGCGCCGCGTTGGCCGAGACATAGTCGGTGAGCCGCAGCTCATCGACGCCGAAACCCTGCGGAGGCTCGGCGATCTCAGCGGCGGCGCGCGCGTACGGCGTGAATACCGGGCAGCCGTTCTCGTCCACGCGCACACCTCTGGGGTGGCGGGACGCCCGAACCGGATCCGGGAAGTGCACGACCTGCCCGGCGTAGGCCGCGTTCGGTGGCGCGGCTTGCTGCCCGAGCCGACCTGTCGTCATGGCGGTTGCCCCCTGCTGCGTCTGTCTGGTGAGGACCGACCTGCCCATGGGGACGGTCCGGGCACAGCCTATGCGGTGGCGCAACAGGGGGACTCGCCCTTCCGGTTCACTTCCGCCACCCCCTCCCCTTCGGTCACGAACCGTCACGACTGAGTGACGGACGAGCGTCGGTCAGGCCACTGTCCGCGACACGCAGACACGTTTCACCGACCCAGCTTCCTCACCGACTGGCACATTTGGCAGGCTGTCACCGCATCTCGGGGGATTGCACGGGAGGAACATTCGCACCATGCACAGAGCACAATCAGTCACATCCGGGGATCCGCGCCTCAACTGGAGCAGCACCGGGACGAGCAGCACACCTCGTCTCCACCAACGCCGCGACGGCATCCTGCCGGCCGTGGCCGCAGCGCTGTCCGTCCGCGGTGAGACGCTGACCTGCACGGCGGGCAAGGGCGACCAGCCGCCCGTACTGCACCCGTTGGTCCAGGACTTCCTCGACACGCTCACCAGCGGGCAGCGCGAACGCTTCACCGGCCGCTGCCCCGAGGCGATCCTGCTTTCGCGGCAGCTCACCGCCGCGGAGGCCGGCCGGTCCAAGCGGGCCCAGCGCAAGCCGCTGACCAGCGGGGAGGCGCGGCGCGCACTGAAGCACTCACGGCTGACCGCGCGTCGGATCCGCGAGGACGGCGACCCGATGCACGGCAGTTACGCACCACCGTGCCGCTCCTGTACGGCGATGCTCGCCCATTTCGGCGTCCGTCCCGTCGACCTCACCACCACCAGCGCGGTGACCGCCGCCGAGAAGGGCTGATCGCGCGCCGATGCACGACCGAACCGACCTTCCCCAGCAGAGCGACCGCGCGACCCATGCGGACCGCGCCTCCTCCACCCGCTTTCCCATCGCCGTCGACGCCGCCCTGCGGACCGCGGGCTGGCAGCCGGGACGCTGGGACATCCGGCAGGCGGAGGAGTGGGCGGACGCGCTGCGCGCCCACACATCGCCGGCCGGACATCAGCACGCAGTGTTCCCGGCGGCGGTGGAGGCGTGGGCGGAGTTCGGCGGCCTGCACATCACAGCGCCCGCGCCGGGCCGGCAGATCGCACCGGCGTCGGTGCGGATCGACCCGCTGAGCGGACTGCACCTGGCCCGCACCCTCGGTGACCTCGGGCGGGCGCTGCAGACCGAGGTCAGCCCACTGGGCGAGGAGGGGGACGGGCAGGCGGTCCTCGCGATCGACGCCGAGGGGCGGGTGTACAGCATCGACCACACCGGGGACTGGTTCCTGGGCGCGGACATCGACCAGGCCCTGGCGACGCTGGTCGGCGGGTTCCAGCCGGAGCGTCTGACGTCGGGCTGAGCGGGTTCCGGGGCGGGGGCGGTAACGGCCTCCCCCGCGGGTGAGGGCCGCGTCCTCATCGCCGGGCGGGGCGGGACCGCAGGCGGGTTACGCGGCCCCGCGGGCCGGGAGTACCGCCGACACCCGGAAGCCCCCCGCGTCCGTCGGGCCCGAGACGAATACGCCGCCCAGGCCCAGCACCCGCTCCCGCATCCCCACCAGGCCGTTGCCGCCGCTCGGCAGCCCCGCGTCCGTCGCGGCGCCGTCCGACGGGCCGTTCTCCACCTGCATCGCGACTTCCGAGCCCCGGTGCGCCAGCCGCACCCACGTCTTCGCGCCCGCCGCGTGCTTGTGGACGTTCGTCAGGGCCTCCTGCACCACCCGGTACGCCGTCTGCTCCACCTCGGGGGCGTACGCGCACGCCTCGCCGTCCACCGACAGCTCCACCGTCATCCCGGCCGCCCGTGACTGCCCGACCAGCGTCTCCACCTCGTGCAGCCGCGGCCCGTCCTCCGTGGCGGCGGCGGCCGCAGCGGCTGCCGCCTCGCCCACCGCGGCCAGCGGAACCTTCGCGCCCCGGGTCACCGCCGGATCCCCCGTCCGCAGCACGCCGAGCATCTCCCGCAGTTCGGTCAGGGCCTGCCGGCCCATGTCGCCGACCAGCGCCGCGTTCCGTACCGCCTTAGCCGGGTCCTTCGGAGCGACGGCCTGCAGGGCGGCCGCATGCACCACCATCAGGCTGACCCGGTGCGCGACCACGTCGTGCATCTCGCGCGCGATCCGGGTCCGCTCCTCCGTGCGCGCCCACTCCGCCCGTTCCTCGGCCCGGTCGGCGAGCAGCGACAGTTCCCGTTCCAGTGAGTCCGCCCGCTCCCGCAGGCTCTCCATCAGCCGGCGCCGCGCCCCTATGTAGAGGCCGAACAGCACGGGCGGAGCCGTGAGGCCCAGCGACATGAAGAGGGACGTCAGCGGTACGTACCAGTCGCCCGGCCCGAAGTCCCCGGACTGCACGGAGACGCTCTGCCGCAGCCGTACGTACGTGACGATGAACGTCCCGGCCAGCGACATTCCCATCAGCACCGCGGTGATCCGGCGCGGTACGTCGGACGCGGCCAGCGTGTAGAGGCCGACCAGGCCCATCAGGAAACCCATCTCGGCGGGCGTCGTCGCGATCGCGACCAGCACCACGGCGATCGGCCAGCGCCGCCGCACCACCAGAACGGCCCCGGCGAGCAGGCCGAACACCACCCCGACGGGCACCGGCAGCCCGGTGTCCCCCGCGAACGCCACGCCCTCCAGTGCGCATTCCAGCGCCGACAGGAGCGCCAGCCCCACGTCCAGGGCGACACTGCGCCGCCGTTCCCACCACCCATAGCCGCGAGTAGTTGTTCCCGCGCCTTCCCGGTATGCCCCCGTTGTCATGGCATCCAGCCTACGGGCGGGCGCACCTCATTTTCGGGCTACCCGGATCACAGCGCGCCTCGCCGGGGCGCACTGAACCGTCGCGTCGAAGGCCGGTGGTACGGCATAGTGTTGTCTGCCTGGTCGACGACCTGACGGTCTGTCCAGTCGATCGGCTTCGCTGTCCCCTGTGGTGTAACGGCAGCACAGTGGCTTTTGGTGCCATTTGTCCGGGTTCGAATCCTGGCAGGGGAGCATGCACGGGCGGGCCCCGACTGATCTTCTCCCGTGACCAGGGGGCTCTCAACGCGATCATCGGGGACACCGCGTCGCCGACCGACTGGCTCGGCGACCCGGACCTCAACATCTG
>NZ_JBEZKL010000079.1:0-34252 GCF_040704695.1 Streptomyces sp. NPDC048411 | reverse complement strand
GCCAGCTACCTCGCAGGGCTCCACCTACGCGGCTCCCTCATCTGGATCCGCAGCCTCCGCCCCACCGAGTGATCTCAACCCGGAACAGGCCCTAGTCACGGTGCCGCCACTACCTGCGGCGACCTTGTCGAGCAGAGCGGTGCCGAAGGCGTTGTCGTGGACGGAGGCGGCCAGCACGACCACGGCGATCACCAGGCCCAGCACGTCCACGGCGAGTCCCCGCTTGCGGCCGGGCACCTTCTTCGCCGCATCGCGTCCCGTCGTCTCGGCCGGCACCCCGGCCGCCGCGTGCAGGCTCTGGGTGTCGAGCACCACCAGGCTGGGGTCGGCTAATCGGCCCCTCTTCTCGCGGACCTGCCAGCGCAGCAGGTCGTGAATGACCTGGTCGGTGCCGTCATTACGCCACGTGTAGAAGTAGTACTTCACTGCGCCGGCGGGTGGCAGGTCATGCGGGAGGTAGTCCCACTGGCAGCCGGTCCGGGACTGGTAGAGCAGCGCATTGACGATCTCCCGCATCTCGTAGCGGCCCTCGTGGCCGCTGACCGAGGGATGCTGGACCTTCCACGAGGTGATCACCGGCTCGATCAATGCCCAACGTTCGTCGGACAAGTCGCTCTTGTAGGGCTTGCGGTCACTCACGCAGTCACCTCAGCACGGCGTCAGCCCCGCGACCTGCCGGAGGCGGCAAGGCCACACATTCGGGCGACGACAGAACGGACTTAATCTCTCATTCCGCCCTCTGAGGAGTCGGCTCGGAGTTCGACGCCTCCATACCCTTGCCGATCGCGCTTGCGATCGGCTTGACTCGGGCTTGGGCTCCACTGCGTCTGCTGTGAACGGGCCGGCGCCCACCGCTACTCGTCCCGGCGTGCGATGATCTCCTCCAGCATCCGCCGCAGCATGTCGATCGTGTCCCGGCCGAAGTGCCGGGCCCACATCCGCTCCATGTCCCCCAGGATCCGGGCGGCGGCGAGCTGGCCCGCCCGGCCCCGCTCGGTCAGCCGGATGAGCTTGGCCCGGCGGTCGCTGGGGTCCGCGGTCCGTTCGACGTAGCCGAACCGCTCGAGCTCGTCGACGACTTCGGCGATAGCCTGTTTGCTGAACCCGGAGCGTTCGGCGAGCGCGGTGAGCCGCGAGCCCTCCGGGTCGACGAACCGGAAGACGGAGCCGTGCCTGAACCGGATCCCCTCGAACCCCTCCTCGTGCAGCCGCCGGTGCAGCTGCTCGATGGTGAGGTCCTTGGCCTGCGCGAGCAGCGTGGGCAGCGGCACCTGGCGCTCGCCCGGCTTGTTCGGTCGCGTGGTCATCTCGGGCCACCTTTCTGACACAGCCAAGTCGTCAGGGGGCTTGACTAAAAAGTAGTACGGTTGCTTGACTAACTCTAGCGGCATCGGGAACTCGGCCGCGAGACACGGCGCGACACCGGTTGTGAAAGGGAACAGTCATGAGCACTTCGGGTGAGGAGAACCGCAAGACCACCGGCTTCGACGGCGAGGGCGTCGAAGCCTTACGCAAGCGGGTGATGGGGCCGGTGCTGACTCCGCAGGACGAGCAGTACGACGCGGAACGCGCCGGGAACCAGACCGCACGCTCGCACCGGCCCGCGATCCTGGTGGGCGCGGTCGGCCCCGCCGATGTGCAGCAGGCAGTGGAGTTCGCCGGCCGCCACGGCCTTCCGGTCGCGGTGCAGGGCACCGGGCACGCGCTGGCGGCCGTCGCCGCCGAGGGCGGAGTCCTCATCAACACCTCCCGGATGACCGGCGTCCGCGTGAACGCCGAAGCCCGCACCGCGTGGGTGGCGGCCGGGGTCAGCTGGAATCAGGTGATCCACGAGGCGGCGCCGGCCGGGCTGGCACCGCTGGCGGGCTCGGCCCCGGGAGTCGGCGTGGTGTCGTACACCCTCGGCGGCGGCCTCGGACTGCTTTCGCGGCGTTACGGATACGCCGCCGACCACGTACGCAGCATCGACGTCGTCACGGCCGACGGGCGGCTGCGGCAGGTCACCGCGACGTCGGACCCGGACCTGTTCTGGGCGCTGCGCGGCGGACGGGACAACTTCGGTGTGGTCACCGGAATCGAGATCGGCCTCATGCCGGTCCCCACGCTCTACGGCGGTGGCCTGTTCTTCGACTTCGCGTCGGCCCACGAGGTCCTCGACACATATGTGCAGTGGTCGGCCGGCATGCCCGACGAGATGACCTCCTCGGTCGCGGTGATCTCCTTCCCCGACGCGCCGGTGCTCCCGCCGCCGCTGCGCGGCCGCCACGTCGTCCACGTCCGCATTGCCTACTCGGCGGACGACGTCAGCGCCGGCAAGGACCTGGTGGCGCCGCTGCGGGCACTCAACCCCTTCAACGACACAGTCCGCGAACTGCCCTACACCGAGGTCGGGACGATCCACAACGACCCGCCCGTGCCCGGCACCTTCGAGTCGGCCACAACCCTGCTGGGTGAGCTCGACACCGACGCGGTCCGCACCGCCCTGGACCTGGTCGGACCGCACGTGCCGGTGCCGCACGTCGTCGAACTGCGTCACCTCGGCGGCCGGCTCGCCCGCCCGGCCGACGTCGCCAACGCGGTCGGCAACCGCGACGCGCACTACCTGCTGAACGTGGTGTCGCGGCTGGAACGCGCCGACATCACCGACATCCAGCCCGCGCACGAGCGCCTTCTCGAGGCGCTCGCACCCTGGAGCACCGGAGGCCGGGCCCTGACCTTCCTGAACGGCCGGCGGGATACCGAGTACGTGCGCTCCGCCTACGACCCCGAGGACTACCAGCGCCTCACCGAGATCAAGGCCGCCTACGACCCGGAGAACATCTTCCGGCTCAACCACAACATCCCGCCGGCCACCCCCGGGACAGCCGGCCGCTAGGCACGTCCCGCCCGGGGAAGGGCTTCAGCGCTTCTCCGGGCCGAGGTGCACGGGCAGGCCCGTGACGGAGTTGGAGAAGATCGACGGGACCGCGGACAGTTCGGCGGGATCGACGGCGAGCCGCAGTTCGGGGTAGCGGGCGAACAGCGGCGGCAGCGCGGCCATCGCCTCGAACCGGGCCAGGGCAGGTCCGATGCAGACGTGCGGTCCACTGCCGAACGCCATGTGCCGCTTGACCGGCCGCGTGATGTCGAACCGGTCAGCGGTCTCGCCGTACTGCCGCGGGTCACGGTTGACGCCGCTCCAGGGAGCGAGGATGGCGTCCCCCTTGGGAATGGTGACACCGGCCACCGTGATGTCCTCGGTCGGAAACCGGGCCGGGAAGTTACCCACCGGGGAGTCCCAGCGCAGGGTCTCCTCGACCACCTCGCTCCACACAGCGGTGTCGCCGTCGCGGACCATCGCCAACTGCTCCGGGTGGGTCAGCAGGGCGCGCGTGGCGTTGACGATCAGGCTGATCGAGGTTTCGTGACCGGCGCCGATCAGCGTCCACAGCGTGTCTTCGAGCTCCTCGTCGGTGAACGTGCCATCGGCCTCGTCGTCGCCGGCGGCGATCAGCGCGCTGGTCAGGTCGTCCGCCGGCTCGGCGCGTCGCATGGCGAACAGACGCTGGAACCGTTCGTGCCGCTCCTGCTGAGCGGCGAGGAACTGCTCGGCGGTCGTGTCGACACGTATGACGGTGTCGATGAGCTCGCGGAACCGTGACCACCACGCTTCCGGCACGCCTATGAGCTCGCATATCACCTGCATGGGGAACGGGTAGGCGTAGTGGCGCCGCAGATCGACCGTGCCGTCCGGCGCCGCCTGGCGGGGCAGGTCGTCCAGCATCGTGGCCACGATCTGGTCGATGCGCGGCCCCATGCGCTCGACCCGGCTCCGGGTGAAGGCGCGGGTCAGCGGCCGGCGCAGCCGCCGGTGCTCCGCACCGTCACGGGCCATCAGATTGTTCAGCCGGATCATGCCGAGCAGCGGCCAGTCACCGGGGATCTCACCACGGCGCAGGGCCTCCCAGGTGCGCCAGTCCCGCCCCACCCTCGGGTCGGCGGTGAGCTCGGCCAGCAGCGCGTAGTCGGTGACCACCCACATGCGGACGCCACCAGGAAGCACCGCGCGGACGACCGGGCCGAGGTCGCGCATCAGGGCCGCCTCACCATGGCGGTCGGCACCCGACGGGTCGATGGGAAAAAGCGGGAGAGAGGTCCGGCTGAGCGTCGTGTCGGTCATGGTGACGTTCCTCCTGGCTGACTTGAGGCCGGACGCTGGCCGACTTGAGGCCGGATCCAGGCCGACTTGAGCGCGGGACGAAAATGCCACCAGAGTTCACTTGGGAATGACTAACCACTGACCACAAACTGCAGGTCAACCGCCTGCATGACCTACCTCACCGGTCACTCGATCGATATTCGATGACACGTTGCTAGCCTCCTGCGACCATCCGATGCGGCATCGGACGTGCGAAGAGAAAAGTGATGGGGAGTGGCGGCCATGAATGCATCGAGCGCTCTGACGGAAGAAGACACCGGTGGGCGCGCAACCACGTCGCGCGAGTTGAGCCCGGGTGAACGCTGGTACTGGATCATCGATCAGCTCTCCACGCTCAACGTCTGCGCCCGCGTCCGTATCGAGGGGGAGCTCTCGGCCCAGCGGCTGCGCACCGCACTCGGCGCGCTGCAGGACCGCCACCCGCAGTTGCGGATGGCCATAGCCGACACGTCGCCCGAGCGGCCGGATGGCGGGCCGCGGTTCGTGCCCACGGACCTGCCGATTCCGCTGCGCGAGGTGCACCTGACCGGCTTTGAGGACTCGCGATGGGCGAGTGAAGTGGACGGCCACGAGCTGACCGATCCCCTTGACTCCAGGTCCGGCCCGCTGGCCCGTGCCGTCGTCATCAGCGGGCCGGAGCAGATCCACGACCTCATCCTCACCGTCCCGCACGTCATTGCGGACGGGACGACCGCACTGTCCCTGCTGCGCCAGTGGGTACGGCTTGCCGCCGCGCCGCCGGCGCCCGGCCGGACCGCCGTCACGAACGGCCCCGTTCCGGAGCCGTTCGAAGCCCTCTTCCCGGAGCGCTTCTCCGCGGGGCCGGACGCGCTGTCCGGCGAGCAGGCGGCCGACGGGGCAGACACCGCTGCGGCCACGGACGACGTGGGCCGGCTGGAGCCGGAGCGATTCGTGCCCTTCGACCAGCGGCGGACCCGGATGCTGCACCGGTCCCTGTCAGCCGACGTACTGGAAGGGCTCACACTCGCGTGCAAGCGGGAAGGGGCCACGCTGCACGGTGTGCTGGCCGCGGCGATGGCCTGTGCGGTGGCCCGCGACGCCAAGGCCGCGCCGGCCGCGCACTTCGCGGTCGGCTCCCCGGTCTCCCTGCGGGACGAGCTTCGGCGCGCGGTGTCCGAGGACGAGGTCGGCTGCTTCGTGTCGGCGTTGCACTCAGTGGTGCGCTGTCAGCCCGACGACCTGTGGTCGATGGCCCGGTTCATCAAGGACGACATCACCGCGCGCAAGAACCTCGGCGAACAGTATGAGGTGTTCAGTCTGCTCGCCGCCCAGGGACCGGCCGGCGTCGCCGACAGCGAGCCCTTCATCCGGCACTTCGAGGAACACGGACCCTTCAACTTCTTCGTGTCCAACATCGGCCGATTCGACTTTCCCACCGAACTCGGCGCTTGGCGGCTCTCCGGGGCACAGTTCGTGGGCGGGATCTCGGTGGTCGGCTACTTCGGATCCTCGGTGTCCACCAGCCAGGGCCGACTCTCGTGGAATTTCACCTACATCGATGGGGCCGTGTCCCGCGAGCGTGCCGAGCGCCTCGTCGACGACAGCCTCAGGATGGTGATCGCGGCGGGGGAGTAGCACGCGAACGAGCCGGCCGCGGCCACATCGGGGACGAACCCGGTGGCCGCGGCCGGCTGCTTCATGCGTCAGCCCGGCGTTGTCACGTTGTTGAGTGTGCGAGGGCATGAGGGTGTGCCAGGGTGTGGTCGGCTCGGGTGTCAGTCCTGGGTCAGGACGTTGTGGTCGCGCCGAGGGTTCCGGTGACGTGGTCCCAGATGGCGAAGCGGATGGTCATTTCGGCTCGGTGGTCGGGGGCGGTGAGCAGGTGGCGGTGGGGTCGGAAGTGGGGTGAGATGCCGCTGTACGCGGACAGGAACCGCTGGGCCCCGCCCACGCTGCGGAAGCCTTTCATGGCCCGTTCACGCTGCCGGGTGGGTTGGTGGCTGTTCTCCGCCCGGTTGTTGAGGTACTTCGACTGCCGGTGCTCGACGGAGGGCATGGCCTCGCGGTGGGCGGCGCCGTAGGAGCGGAGCTTGTCGGTGACGACCACCCGCGGCACCGCACGCGTCTTCTTCATCAGGCGGCGGAAGAAGCGCCTGGCGGCGGCCTTGTCCCGCCGGTTCTGCACGAGGACGTTGCCGTCCTGGTCGACGGCCCGCCACAGGTACTTCAGCTCGCTGTTGATCTTGATGAAGACCTCGTCCAGGTGCCACTTGTCGCCGGGCCGGGGCCGGCGGCGGCGCAGTCCGTTCGCGTAGGCCTGGCCGAACGTGGCGCACCAGCGGCGGATGGTCTCGTAGGAGACGATGACGCCTCGCTGGAACATGAGCTCCTCGACCTCGCGGAAGCTGAGCGGGAAGCGGAAGTACAGCCACACGCAATGGGCAATGACCTCGACCGGGTAACGATGCCCCTTGTACGACGGCGACGGAGCCCCCACGGACAGCCTCCTCCAACATGATCAACTCCAAGATCATCTCAGGAATCAGCCAATGTGACAGCGCCCCTTGAAGGCGTCACGCACGGACGTGGAAGCCCTGGAGTTCACCGACGAACGGCTGCGCCACCTCCAGGATGTCTTCACCGAGGCGGCCGACAGGGCCCGCGCGACCATGGACTGCTACGCCGAGTCCAAGGACGTTTCCGCACCGCACCCGGTACGCGAGGACGGCCGGCGGGCGCACCACCGGGGTCAGGCGACCCCGAGAGACGATCTGTCAGGCCACGTCTGCGTTCCGCCCGATGGCCTTGAGGCGGTTCTTCAGGCGGTAGCTGGGGCCGTTGATGGAGATCACGTCGCAGTGGTGCAGGAGGCGGTCGAGGATGGCGGTGGCGAGGACCTCGTCGCCGAAGACCTGTCCCCACTTGCTGAAGGTCTTGTGGTCCGATGTCTGTGACCTGGGCGGCCTTGCCCGCCTCCACGCGGAGTCCGACGTCTACAGGAAGACGTTGAATCCTGCGGCCGGCTGGAGCGACCGGTGGACCACGACATGGCGCTTCGGCCAAACGCCGGTCACCTGGGGATCGCCGGGATGGTCTGGCGTGAACGCGCCCGACTCGGCCATGAGGCGGCTCAGGCTTTCCGCTCCGGGTTCTCCTGGGTTTGAGCATGCTTCTCGTCGTAACGCCGCCGTGCGGCTGCGACCTGTGGCGAGAATTCGATGATCGTGGACAGCAGCTCACCGAGTGAGTCGACGACCAGCTCGCCTGTCGGGGTAAGGCTGTATTCAACGTGAGATGGGATGGAGCGCACCAGCTTCCGGTCCACCACCCCGTCACGCTCGAGCAGCTTCAACGTCTGCGACAGCCTGCGCTCGCTGACTCCGCCCACAGTGCGCTTGAGTTCGTTGTAGCGCAGCGTGCCGCCTTGCAGCGCGACCAGGATGAGTAGCGACCAGCTGTTGGCGATGGTGTCGAAGGCCTCCCGCACGTCGCCCGCACGCGCGAGCACCTCTTGGACCGATACCTGGCGTCCCGGCCGTCGTTCGTCACCCATCGCTGCCGCACCCCTTCCCGGGATGTAACCTACACCACTTTGCTGGTACTGCCATATTGCATGTACTCTCATTTCGAGAGCGCGATCTGCTTCAAGGAGGTTCCGACATGACTACCGAGTACAGCGACTGGACCGTGGGCGACAGCAACACCGTCACCTTCAAGGCCCCCGCCAGGTTCGTCTTCGATCTCGTCACGCAGGCCCGCTTCTGGCCCGAGTGGCACGTCGCCAGCCACGGCGTCGGCGGCGTCACCGAGCGCCCCTACCGCATCGACGATGTGGTCTACGAGTACGGCATCCTCGAGGACGGCAGCGAACAGCACCTCTACTGGCGCGTGGTCGCCCAGGAGTACGCCAAGTCCTCCCTTCTCATCGACGACCGCCTCGGCGCGGGCCTGCAGTACAAGCTCACCGAGGACGGCGAGGGCACCACCACCTTCACGCGCAGCACCCTCTACAGCCCCGACTCCCCGTTCACCCCCGCCCAGCGCGCCATCGTCGCCGAAGCCAGCGCCGAAAGCGTGCAGGGCCTGCACCGCCACATCACCCCCTTGCTGGAGAAGGAAATCACCAGCCTTCCCCCCGTCTCCGCTGCCTGAAGGAGAACCATGTCCGAGAAGAACACCGCCGTCGACGACGGCAACATCATCCGGGTCTACGACCGCGTCTACGTCGCGCCGGAGGAGCTGTCGGCCCTCCTCCGCGGCTACCTCGCCTTCTACGGAGCCCGAGCCACCGTGGTCTTCCAGATGCCGGACCTGCAGATGAATGTCGTGGGACTGGAGTCGCCGACGGCGAACTTCTCCATCGTCTCCGCTCCCGAAGAGCACCTGTCGAAGTTCCGCGGCACCGGACAGACCCTCCTGGTGAAGGACATCAACAAGGCCCTGCAGCGCGTCGAGGAACTGGGCGGCGCGCGCCTCCAGCCCAGGACGCCCGTGCCGCCCGGCTTCCAGGGGCGAGGCCAGATGCCCGGCGGGCCCGTGATCGAGTTCGTGGAATGGACGACCGTCACGGGCCACGAAATCGACCTCGCGGAACTGGGACTTATCTGAGCAGGAGATCACGACCGGCCTCGGGTCGGCAGCATGGGCAGGCCAGACGGCAAGGTCGCATCGCCGTCTGGCCTCCCCCACTGACGGGCAAGCTGATGGCGACGTACTATGCACAGCGCGCCCGCGCGGGGCTGATCATCACGAGGGCATCCAGCCCTCGCCGGTCGGGCAGGGCTACTCCGACACCGCCGGCCTGCACACGGCCGGGCAGGTGGTGGCCTGGCGGACGGTGACCGACGCCGTGCACCGCGAGGGCGGGGTGATCTTCGCGCAGCTGATGCACACCGGCCGGATCGGCCACCCCAGCCTGCTGCCCGACGGCCTGACGCCGGTGGGGCCGTCGGCGGTGGCCGCCAAGGGCCAGGTGTTCACGCACGAGGGCCTCAAGGACTTCGTGACGCCGAAGGAGCTGAACGAGGCGGAGATCCGGCAGACGATCGCCGACTTCGCCACTGCGGCCCAGAACGCCATCGAGGCCGGGTTCGACAGGGTGGAGATCCACGGCGCCAACGGCTACCTGATCCTGATGATCCGCAGGTTTTTGTCGGTGGTGGTTCGGCATTGTGATGTCAGTGCGGTTGGTATCGAGCTTTCTCCTGCTCAGCCGGTTGTGGGCGGGGTTTTGAGTGGTGACACAGATGCCGATCTGGTGCTGACGTTTCTGGCGATGTTCCGGGTCGGTCTGTTGCCGATCGGTACAGCATGGTGTGTGTTGCCGCTGGTCAGGGCTTTGGTGCCGGCTTCTGGGTGCGATCTCTCGGTTTCGTGACAGTGGGGTGTGAGACAGCTGGCGCTGGGGTGTTGATGCTGGTCGGCGCCTGTTTCCGGGCGGGAGCTCACTGTTATGGATGTGAGAGATCGACCCGAGATCACTGTCACGGGGCGGTATACGTGCAGGTGGCGCACTGACACGAAAGCGAGAGATCGCACAGGGGGCATCAGGACTCCAGATGGGCGAGCACTGTGCGCATGGCGCGGGTCACTGCCTTGCGGGACTCGTCCGTCGGGTCGTGGATCTCGAAGCCATGGACGCCGTGCGGGACGTCGATGATCTCGATCGGGGCCTTGGTCTCCTCCGCTGCGGTCACGAACTCCTCGACGGTGGCGGCGATGTGCGGTGTCTCCAGACCCGCCCGGGTGAGCAAGAGGGGCGGCAGCGTCCTTCCGTCGGCCCGGAGCGCGCTGGTCGGGCTGAAACGCGGGGGGACCGCGCCCCAGCCGGGCAGCGGGGCCAGGATCGGATAGGTCAGGGCCAGGCAGCGCAGCCACTCGGGCGGGGCGGTGATCCAGTCCGCGGCGAGCAGTCCAGCGCCGGAGAAGAACCACAGGGCGATGCGCTCCGGGTCCACGCGTGGGTCGGCCCGCAGCAGTTCGATGGCCTCGGTCACGTCGTCCGCGGACCGTACGTAGTCGGTGATGCCGTGCAGGCGGTGTTCCGCGATGGCGCCCACCGCGCCCAGGCTCGCTGCGTAGCGGGCGTAGCCGAGATAGAACGGCCAGTCGCGCGGCGCGGGGTCGAGGTCGGGCGGGAGCGGGCCCCCGTGCACGAACAGCACCGCGGGCCACGGCCCGTGCGGTTCCCCCGGTTCCGGCAGGTGCAGGTCCACGCGCCCGATCCGCACCCGCGGCCGCTCCGGGACCTCCAGCAGGAACGGCCGGAGGAAGGGCGGCTCGCCCTCGGGTGCGGTCAGCCTCCGCCCCTCGCCCGCGGCCGCGCGGAGCAGGACCTCGGCCAGCTCGTCCGGGCTGGAGAGCATCGGCCAGTGACCGGTGGCCAGTTCGAAGAAGCCCACCTGCGGATCGGCCAGCTTCCGGAACTGCGGCGGGCCGCTGCGCACCAGCGCCTCGACCGCCTCGATGGTCATCCCTCCCGCCGTGCACAGGATTCCGCTGGTCGGCACGGCCGCCGCCGCGCCTGTCAGCCGCAGCGGCTGGGTCAGCGTGCGCGGCGGCTGAGGGCCGGCCAGTCGGCTCAGCAGCTGCAACTGGTGCGCCGAGAGGCCCTCCGTGCTGCCCCACCGGTGCCAGTCCTGCGGCCCCGGCGACGGTATCGGCCGGGGGCTGCCGTCGGCACCCAGCAGTTGATGCACCACCGGGTCCGGAACAAGGGCCAGCGCCGGGTCGCCGTGCTGCGGAAGCCCGGTGTCCAGGTGCACGATGCGGGCGACCCACTCCGGGAGGAGGTCGGCCGCGCCCAGCACCGGGTGGATGGCGTAGTCGTGGCCGACCAGCACCACCTGCGGCGGGTCGAGGGAGTCGATCAGCCGGAC
This sequence comes from Streptomyces sp. NPDC048411, assembly GCF_040704695.1. Taxonomy (NCBI): domain Bacteria; kingdom Bacillati; phylum Actinomycetota; class Actinomycetes; order Kitasatosporales; family Streptomycetaceae; genus Streptomyces; species Streptomyces sp. NPDC048411. The sequence continues at coordinate 23,215 of NZ_JBEZKL010000079.1, read as the reverse complement.
CACGTCCTCGACATGCGTCTCCAGATCCGCGTCGGGCTGCATGCTCAGCGTCACCGGGTGCGCCCCGGCGCCCGTCTCCCGAAGCCGGTCGGCCACCGCATTCCAGATCCGCCCGTCGGTGAACGGGCCGGAGACCAGGACGAAAACGGACATCAACGCCTCCAGACAGTAGGGTCGTCGCAGGTAACCTAGGAACTCCCCCTGAGGGAGGTTCAACCCTTGCCATCGGACGGCACACTGAGCATCGGCGAGCTCGCCGCGCAGGCAGGGACCACGGTCAAAACCGTCCGCTTCTATTCCGACCAGGACCTGCTGCCCGAAGCGGCGCGCAGCAGCGGCGGCCACCGGCGCTACGCGCCCGAGGCCCTGGCACGGCTGCGCACGATCCGGTCCCTGCGCTCCCTCGGCGTCCCCCTTCCCGAGATCAAGCGTGTTCTCGACTCTGGGGAGGCCCTGGAAGCCGTCGTGGCACGCCGGTTGGACGACCTCGGCACCCAGCTCGCCGTCCTGCGCTGGCGTGAGGCCGCCCTGCGGGCACTCCAGGAGGGCGCCCCGGAGCAGATGGCGGAACGCCTGGAGCTGATCGGAGCGGTCAGCGTGCCGCCCAGCACATCTGTCATCGCCCACTACTGGCGCCGCCTGCTGCCCGTTCGCCTCTCCGCCCGCCTCCGCTCCACGATCACCGAGGCGGCCATCCCGCAGCCCCCCGCCGACCCCACCACGGACCAGGTCCTCGCCTTCGCCCACCTGCACGCCCTAGCAACGGCCGCCACCGACCACTGCCTCGCATCCCACCGGCCCATCACCGTCGAGCACCCGGACCTGCTCTACGACGGCCTGTACGAGGCCCACCAACTGGTGGACGCAGCCGTACGAACCGACCGCACCCCCGGCCCGGGCGAGGCCCTGGACTGCTACGTCGCCGCCCACGCGCGTGCCTCCGGCACCCGCGACACCCCTACCTTCCGCCGCGCCCTCACTGTTCGCCTCGCCGCAGCAGATCACCCAGTGATGTCCCGCTACTGGCAACTGGCAGGACAACTGACGCCCGGCCTCACCCTCGGCGCGGCCGACTCCTGGCTCCGCGACGCGCTGGCCGCCAGCACAACAGCGGGTTGAGCCGCGATGCAGATGACTGCGGGCTGGGCTGATCAGCTGGTTCGCCATCAACACCGCGAACAGGTCGAGCGCGTCGTCGACCGCCTGCGCCTCCAGCTGGCGCACCACCGCCGTCAACAAGGCGGTGCGCCGCGGCTCCGGTGCCCGCTCGATTGAGGCGCCCCGAAGTTCTCGGACAGCGGTCCCCATAGGATCGAAGTCCAGAACGGCGGAGAGAGCACGTGGCACAGAAGCGTAGGAAGTTCAGTCCTGAGTTTCGGGACGAGGCGGTCAAGATGGTGGTCGTGGAGTCCCGCCCGATCGCCGAGGTCGCCCGAGAGATACAAGTGAACGAGGGAACGCTGGGCACCTGGGTCAGCCGGTACCGGCAAGAGCACGCCGGGGAGGAGCCTCCCCTGAACATCAGCGAACGCGCCCGCCTGCGCGAACTGGAACGCGAGAACCGGGAACTCCGCATGAAGACCGAGTTCCTGGGAAAAGCGGCGGCGTTCTTCGCCCAGGAAGGCATTGTCAACTTGAGCTGGCGAGCTTGGGGCTGGGATGATCGTCGGGTTTGTTGATCATCGGGGAGGGGCTGGCCGTGGAGACCGAGGCGTCGGTGTCGTACAAGGGGTTCAGGTTCCCGGCGGAGATTGTCTCCCACGCGGTGTGGCTGTACCACCGCTTCCCGCTCTCGTTCCGTGAGGTCGAGGAACTCCTCCTGGCCCGCGGGATCACCGTCTCCCACGAGGCCATCCGTCGGTGGTGCGACCCGGTTCGGCCTCGAGTACGCGGCCGCCTTGCGCCGCTGTCGGCCCCAGGCGGGCGACAAATGGCACCTCGACGAGGTGTTCATCAAGGTCAACGGGGTGCGGCAGTACCTGTGGCGCGCGGTGGACCAGGACGGAAACGTGCTGGACATTCTGGTCCAGTCCAAGCGGGACGCGAAGGCCGCGAGGTGGTTCCCGGCCAAGCTCATGAAGAAGCAGCGCCGGGTACCGAGGGTGCTGGTGACCGACAAGTGCCGCTCCTACGGGCCGGCTCACCGGGATCTGATGGGCTCGGTGGAACACCGCTCGCACAAGGGCTTGAACAACCGGGCGGAGAACTCCCACCAGCCCACCCGCCAGCGCGAACGCGCGATGAAGGGCTTCCGCTCACCCCGCGGAGCGCAGAAATACCTGTCGGTGTTCAGTCAGGTCTCGCCGCACTTCCGACCCCGGCGCCACCTGCTCACCGCCACCGGATACCGCACCGAGATGCACCACCACTTCGAGACCTGGAATGAGATCACCGGCACCACCGCCATGCCCACCACAGCCTGACCCACAGGCGGAAACCGGGCCTGCCACACCCCGACACACCCTCAAACGACCGCCACATCAACAACTTGACAACGCCCATCGGCTACCTCAACGCCGCGCAGCTGGCCTCGGTCCATATGAACCCCGGCTCGGTGGAGCGGATCGTCCCGGCGGACGGGCCGCTGACATGCACGACCACGCCGCCGCCTGAGCACCACTACAACTGAGCGGGTGCGGAGGGGGCGCGTGGCCGGCCTCAGCCGCTCAACCGCCGCTGGTGCACCCGCAGTTGCAGTATCGTCCCGTCCAGCGCGGTGTCGGTACGGACAGGGCCCGCGCCCTCGCCACCAGGTTCCCGGAGATCTGCTCGACCTCCGTCGGCCGGCCACCCAGCCACACACCGCGCCGACTCATACTGCGGCGCGCTCCGCGATGAGCTGGCGGCATAGGCGCGCGCGGCCCGCCAGTTCGTCGCCCGCAGCGGAGAGTTCAGCCAGGTAATCCAGCATGTCCGTGACGACTTCGGGTTCCTGCCCTCCGGCGAGAAACACCTCGGTTGCCTCTGCCACACCGGCTTCTGGTTCGAGGATCAGCACCTTGAACAGGTCGAAGCACCCGATGAGGTCCGCATCCGCTGTGACCACCGGCGAGGCGAGCAGCTGTCTCCACTGCTCCACACACGCCCCGAGCCCCGACACCACCGTGTCGAGCATGATCCTCTCGAACATGCAGCCAAGGCTGTCAGGTTCGGCTTCGAGCGCCCGCTCCAGGTCCTCCCGCGCCTGGTCGTAGCGGCGGGCTTGCCGGTGTGCTTGGCCGCGAGAGATGAGAGCCCAGGCGTAGGTGGGGTCGAGGTCGAGTGCGGCGGTGAAGTCGGTGACGGCCTGGTCGTAACGGCCCGCTTGCCGGTGTGTTTCTCCGCGCTCAGCGAGGGCCCAGGCGAGGGCGGGGTCGATGTTGAGTGCGGCGGTCAGGTCGGTGATGGCTTGGTCGTAGTGGTCTGCTTGCCGGTGTGTTTCTCCGCGTTGGGCGAGGGCCCAGGCGTAGGTGGGGTCGAGGTCGAGGGCGGCGGTGAAGTCGGTGATGGCTTGGTCGTAGTGGTCTGCTTGCCGGTGTGTTTCTCCGCGTTGGGCGAGGGCCCAGGCGTAGGTGGGGTCGATGTTGAGTGCGGCGGTCAGGTCGGTGATGGCTTGGTCGTAGTGGTCTGCTTGCCGGTGTGTTTCTCCGCGTTGGGCGAGGGCCCAGTCGAGGGTGGGGTCGATGTCGAGTGCGGCGGTCAGGTCGGTGACGGCCTGGTCGTAGCGGCCCGCTTGCCGGTGTGCTTGGCCGCGGGAGCCGAGGGCCCAGGCGAGGGTGGGGTCGATGTTGAGTGCGGCGGTCAGGTCGGTGATGGCTTGGTCGTAGTGGTCTGCTTGCCGGTGTGTTTCTCCGCGTTGGCCGAGGGCCCAGGCGTAGGTGGGGTCGAGGTCGAGGGCGGCGGTGAAGTCGGTGATGGCTTGGTCGTAGTGGCCGGCTTGCCGATGAGTTTCCCCACGAGAGGCGAGGGCCCAGGCGAGGGTGGGGTCGAGGTCGAGGGCGGCGGTAAGGTCGGTGATGGCCTGGTCGGTATGGCCGAGCATCCGATTGGATTCTCCGCGTAGGGCTAGCGGGCGGGCGTTGTGTGGGTCGGTGGCGATGGCCTGCTCCAACTCGGCGAGGGCCTCCTCTGTGCGGTCGGCGAGCAGGAGACGGCCGCCGCGGTGAGCGTGGGCCCAGCCTTGGGCTGCGGTACTCAGCTGGCCGTGGCTCAGAAGGGCGGTGAGGCACGCGAGGGCGGGACCGTCGCCGGCGATGGCGTCCCGGAGCCGGCCGGACCAGCTGAGCAGGTCGGCGTCAGCGGTGTCGTACGCGGCCTGTTCAAGGGTCTCGGTCCACTGCCGCAGCACCGCTGTGTCCTGATCCGCGGCCTGCACGACCTGTTCGAGGGCGGCCGTCAAATAGGCCGCAGGGTGCGCGCACAGGCGGTGGTAGGTCTCGTCCAGACGGTGTCGGCGCCATCCGGGATCTTTCCAGCGTTTGGCCTCGGGAAGGCTCTCCTCCACCGCGCTGCGCCAGATGGCGTGGGTGTCAGCGAGCTGGAGATGTGCTGCGGTCCAGCGCTGAGGGGAGTGGGCGCGTTGCTGGCGGATCATGCTGGAGCGCACCACCGCGTGGTAATGCTTGAAGTCGCCGCGGCCGCTGACAAATGGCTGCCCGCACAGCCATTCCCACAGCCCTCCTGCTTCCGGCCGTATGGCGGCGGCGAACACGTCCTCGTTCAGCTGCAGCGGCAGCGCGCACGCCAGCACGGCCTCACGCTGGTGCGGGTCCGTGATCCACTGCACGAACCGCTCGACCGCCACGTCCGCCACGTCCCCGCCCGCATCTACCTCCTCGACCGCGCTGGGGCGGGCCAGGGCGAGGAGTTCCACGAGCAGCGGCAGCCCCATCGACAGCTGCAGCACCGCCTCCACCACCCCCGGCTCGGTCACCCCTCGCGCGGCCAGCAGCGACCGTGTCTCCGCCTCGTCGAAGACCTCCAACGGAACATCCGCCACCAGCGCACGCAACGGCGCCCACTCACGCTCCGCGAGTTCGTCCCGCCCGGCCAGCACAACCATGACGTTAGCCGGGACCGGACCGAACTCCTCCTCCAGCAGACCAAGCAGCCACCCGCCCAGGTACCGGCCGGTCTGCTCCCACGTGTCGAAGAACAGCACCACCCACCGATGCCGCCCGCACAAACGCCCCAGCTCCGCAACAAACGCCCGGCTCAAACCGGCCTCGTCACCACCGCGCCCGCGCCGCTGCGCCCGGGCCCGAGCCCCGGACCGCAGCCGGTCCAGCCCCTGCGCCGCAGCGTCCGGGTTCGTCATCGCAGTCACCATGCTGGCCCCCGGGATCAGCGACGCCGCACCCAGCGCGGCCTGCGTCACCACCCGGCTCGACACCGACGCCTCCCCCTCCACCGGCACCGGCTCGGCCGGCGTCTCCTGCTCCCGTCGGAACTGCTCCAGCGCCTTGTCGAACTCCTTGAGCGGGCCAGCTTGCTCGGCCAGCTGTCGGGCCAGCCCCGCCAAGGCCTGCTGCACACCGTGGACGTCGTTCTCGTCCACCACCGCCGTCACCGCATCCGCCCGCCGGGCCGCCTCCTGCCACTGCCGCAGCAGCGTGGACTTCCCCACCCCGCCCACCCCACGCACGTGGAACAAGAACTCCGCCGGATCCTCCTCGGACTCCGGATCCTTCCCCAAATTCTCCGCAAACAGCGACAATTGCGCCCGCCGCCCCACAAACTGCGCCCGCGCCCGCTGCCGGATCAGCTCACCCCGCGACCGGCCCCGAATTCCCGACCCCGCCATCCCCGCACCCCCGTCACCACAACCTGCCGCGCCCACGCGATTGGCACCAGCTTCGCTCACTACCTGGCTGCTACCCGCTGGCAGACGCAAGCCCTCGGTGTCCGATCCGGTCCATCTGCCAGGCACCGACCAAACCGCCAACGTACCTTTCCCAACCAAGCGTTCAGCGGTTGTACCAAGCCATTCTTTCTACGCCCAGTGGTATCCGAGTGCGGCGAGTTGCGTGAGTTGGTCCTCACTGAGCCGGTCGCGCCGACTCTTCTGGTTGCTCAGAAATACGCCCAGACGTACGGTGGTGCCGTCGGGGAGTTCTTCGACGTGCTGCCTTCCGACGACAGTCTTCTCCTCCCGCTGGATGTATTGCTGGAGGGCTGCGACGCCCCGCTGGAACGCGTCGGAGCCTTTCGTTGTCCCAGCCTTCGCGTTGGTTCGCGCTGCGGTCTTCTGGGGCCGTTCAGCCGGTTTCACGCCCACCTCACCCAAGCGATGTTGCTGCTCCGGGTTCAGTCGGGTCCAGTCGCGGGTCTGCCGGGCTGCCCAGCGTCCGATGTCGTCGCCCCGGTGGGTGACGCCGGGCACGATCTCCTCGAGGCTGGCACCGCTCGCGAGGAGCGCGCGCAGGCCTGTGTAGTGGCGTTGCCAGTCGACGGTCCACCCCAACGCCCCCGGATTCCAGTCTGGGTCGATCGCGACCAGCTGCTCGGCCCGCCGCTGCGCCCGTTCGGGGTCTTTGCCGAGTCCGTTGGGTCGTCGGAGGTTGGTGAGCCATTGTCCGATGGGTTTGTCGAGGGCGGTGGCGTGGCGGGGTGCGGCGAGGGTGCCGGCTTGTGTGTAGTAGGCGCGGGCGGCGGCGAGGTTTTCGGCGAATGCCGTGTCGGCGGTGTCCCACACCATGCCGAGCTCTTCCAGCTCATCTGCCCGGGTGCTGGGCATGGTCCCGGCCCGGTAGGACCGCCTCTGGTCGGACAGCCACCGGCCCAGCGGGTAGGCGCCTTCCTGGTGTTCGTAGGGCACATCGAGACCGTCTTCCCGCTCGAAGTACCGCCGCGCGGCGTCGTATCCGCGGGCCCAGTCCTGGCGTTCGGTGTCAAGGACTTGGAACTTGACCCACTTGGCGATCATCACCGGATCCCGCGGTGCTGCGAACCTGAGAAGCAGCCGCGACTCCTCTTCACCTTCCTCTGGTTCGGGGCCGATGTTCTGCGACGGATCTACAATCCGCTTCTGGCCTTCTTGAGGAATTGCGAGCGTCTCGATGGCACGTTCGTCATGTGCCCGAAGGCCTTCAAGGACTTTCACCAAGGGCCTATACGAGGAAGACGTGAACATGTCTTCCGGCTGCTCACCCCGCGCCAGAAACACGGGCACGATCAGTGTCGCAATCTTTCCCTCACCAGGTTTCTGACGCAGCGCCCGGCCGATAGCCTGCACGATATCCACTGCCGACCCCTTCGGGTCCAGCAGCGCCACGGAATCCACCGCCCGGATATCAATTATCTAGAGGTGGGTGGGTGTGAGGGACGTTTGTTCTGGCTGTCACCTGCGGGGATGGTCTCCGGCTGATGGCGGTGCGGGCGGCTGGGGTGTGGTGGTTGTGTTTGGTATGTGGAGCAATTCATCGCGGAGCGGTCGGTCTCTCCGGCAACGGGCATGGAGCAGTGGGTGGTTGCCAGCGCCGAGACGCTGACGCTGCATCGTGAGGCGACGGCCTTCCTTGTCGCTCTGCGGAGCAAGGGCCGGTCGGTCAATACCGAGCGGGCGTATGCCGGCCGGGTGGCCTTGTATCTGAACTACTGCCAAGGCCGCCGTCTTGTGTGGGCGGCTCCGACTTTTCTGGGACTTGCGGGGCTGCAGCGGTGGCTGGTGAGTGAGCCGCTGCCGGCCCGCAGCCCGCGAACCGCGGGCCGTCCGCGTTTCCGTTCCCAGACAACGGCGAACGCGGTGATGACCGTGGTCAGCGGCTTTCTGCGGTTCGGTGCTGCGCATGGCTGGGTCGCGCCTGCAACGGTGGCTCTGCTCTCCGAGCCGAAGACGCTATGGCACCTGCCCCCGGGCTACGACGTCGGTGAGGACGGGCAGTGGCGCCTGGTGGACAAGGCCGCCTTCCGGTTCGAGCTCACCGACCCTGGTTACCAGGACCTGAGCCCGGAGCAGATCGCCGTCATGATCTCGTCCGCACGCACGGCCCGGGACCGGTTCCTGATCGCTCTGCTCGCCTGTACCGGTCTGCGGATCGGTGAGGCGTTGGGCCTGCGCCAGGAGGATCTGCACCTGCTGGCCTCCTCACGTGTGCTGGGGTGCGGAACCGCGGGCCCTCATCTTCACGTCCGCCGGCGCACCAACAACCCGAACAGGGCGCTGGCCAAGTCCCGCCGGCCCCGCACCGTGCCGGTCACCGCCGACCTGGTCGCCCTCTACGCCGACTATCAGTACGAACGCGACAGCATCATCGGCGCGGCCGGTACCGGGATGGTGTTCGTCAACCTCTCCCGCCCGCCCGTGGGCCGGCCGATGTCCTACCCCAACACCAAGGCCATGTTCGACCGCCTGGCCCGCACCGCCCCACACGCGTTCCGGCCGCACATGCTGCGCCACTCCGCCGCGACGACCTGGCTGCGGGGCGGCGTGGACCGGGATGTCGTCCAGCGGCTCCTGGGACACGTCTCACCGCTGTCGATGGAGCGCTACCGGCACGTGGACGATGCCGAGACCCGCCAGGCCGTCGAGCATGTCCAAGCCCTGCTTGGCCGCCCATGAGCCGTGTCTTCAAGCTGCCTGCAGCCGCCGGCCTGCCGGACCGGTCCGGCAGGGATGCCCGCGCGTGGCAGGCCTGGCTTCAAGGCCGCCTCGCCGAGGATTGGCGGCCGGGGGAGTGGGATAGCGAGCACTGGCTGTTCACCGGTGACCTGGACAACCCGCGAACCTCCTCCTCCACTTGCCGGACCAACCGCTGCCGGCAGGTCGTCATCTCGGGCAACACGTTCTGCACTCTGTGCGGCGAACACTTCAAAGCATCCGGCCTCACCTCCGGGGAGTTCGCCGTGAGCCATCGGCCCGAACGCGAACGCAGCGCCCCCGGCATGGTGACCGTCCGCTGCTCCGTCACCCGCGACGATCAGCAGTGCGTGCGTCCCCGGCACTGCAAGGGCATGTGCGCCACGCATTACGGCACCTGGAAGTACCACGCGGCCAAAGGAACGGCAGAGGCGTGGCTGCGTGAGACCGCCCAGCCCCATACCGAGACCGCGCCGTGCCTGGTACCCGTCTGCCCGAGCCCCGCCTACAACTCCCGCGGCCTGTGCAATTACCACGCCCGCCAGTGGGGCAAGGACAACCGCAGCCATCCCGTCGACGCCTCCCAGTGGGCGCCCCACCAGAGCCCTTACCTGGCCGCCCACCAGTTCAGCCTCCTGCCCCTGGACCAGCCGCTGCGACACGAATTCCTCTTCGCCCTGCAGCACACCGACCGCTGGACCCGCAGCCTGGAGCCCCACCGCATCCGCCACCTCGTACGCGACCTGGCCGGTGCGACCACGCTCCTGGCCGACGACATAGGCCCCGACCGGCTGCGCGGCAACGACGCCGGCACCCTGCGGACGCTCACGCGCCTTCGCACCGCGGTCCGCACCGGTTTCGAGGAGTTCACCGGCATCCCCCTGGACGACCCGGACGTGCTCGACCTGCGTTTCGCCGGCCTGCGCACCACCGCTGGAAACGCTCCTCGCCACATGCCCGGTACCGCTGACCTGCGCACCATCCACCAGCCCTGGCTACGCGACCTGCTCCGGCACTGGCTGACCACCAGCACCCCGCGCACCGACAACTTTTCCAACACGATGCGCGCCCTGGCCATCGCCTCCCGGACCCTGGCCCAGCGGCCCGGGGAAGGCCTCGACCCGGCAGCACTGGGCTTCACGGATGCCTGCGCGGTCGTCGACGCCTTCCGCACGGCGCTGCGACGTGACGGTACGGCCTACCGCTCCTCCCAGCGGCGCACGCTCCTGGCCTGCTTCTTCCAACTGATCGACTACGGCCGCCGCTCCGGACACCTGGACACTCTCGCGGGAGCCTTCACCCGCGACCCGGTCCAGCACCGGATCTGTCTGGAAGAGGAGGACGAGGACGGCATCGGCAAAGCCCTCCCCGAGTCGGTCATCCGCCAGCTCGACACCCACCTGGACACCCTCGGCACCGGAGAAGTCCAAGGCCGCCGCGACATCCCCGCCGCCGACCTCCAACTGCTCTACCAGACCGTCTACATCCTCCTGCGGGACACCGGCCGCCGCCCGCTGGAGATCGCCTCCCTGCCCCGCGAATGCCTGGAGACCGCCCACGGGCAGACCACGCTGATCTGGAGCAACCACAAACGCCGCCGCCACCGCAGACGCCTCCCCATTACCGCATCCACGGCCCAGATCCTCCGCACCTGGCAAGCCCGCCGCAGCCACCTCCAACTGCCCGACACCGGCGACGACTACCTCTTCCCCGCCCTCAGCGCCTACAGCAGCGCCGGCCACCTCGGCGCCAACTACATCAGTGAGACCCTGCGCACCTGGGTCGACTCCCTGCCCGCCCTCCACACAGAAGGCACGGACGCCGGCGGTAACCCCCTGCCCTTTGACCGGACCCTCATCTACCCCTACGCCTTCCGCCACTCTTACGCCCAGCGCCACGCGGACGCCGGCACCCCCGTCGACGTACTGCGAGAGCTGATGGATCACCGCTCCATTGCCATGACACAGCGCTACTACAACCCTCGGGAATTGCATCAGGCGGGCGAGAAACCGCAGGTCGCCTGGTCATGGCGAGGTGGGGAAGGACTCCGACGGTACTACGAGCTAGCGGCGTGACCAGGCATGTTGCGGAGTGGATCCCTTCTGATGCATGATCTGCCCTCCAGAAGGGATGGTCTGGAGTGGTACATCAGCGCAAGGTAGCCCTGGCCGGGTCGGCTCATCTGGAGCTCGTCTCCGGGGTGGTCCAACTGCGTCCTGAGGACGCGATGTTCGACGCGATGCTGCGGGGCTGGCGTGCTCAGCAGAAGTCGCGGGGGCTGAAGGACGAGACGGTTGAGGACCGGGAACGGCTCATACGCCGGTTCCTGGAGTTCGCGAACGACTACCCGTGGCAGTGGACGCCGGGCCACGTGGACGAGTGGTCGGTCTCGTTGACGGGCGAGAGGCATCTGGCGCCTTCCACGATCCGCGGCTACCAGGGCATTGTGCGACTGTTCAGCGAGTACCTCACCGACAGTCGGTACGGCTGGGGGCCCGCCTGTGAGGAAGCCTTCGGCACCTTCCCGGTGGCCGTCTGCCACGAGTGGAACACCATCGCCCACCTCAACGACTACGAGGGCGATCCGGAGGCGAAACCCTTTACTCGGGAACAGCTGCAACTCCTCCTCGACTATGCCGATGACCAGGTCGAACGCGCAGTGCGAGCCAAACGCAAGGGCGCCCTCGCGGCCTACCGCGACGCCACGCTTTTCAAGGTCATCTACGGGTGGGGCTTGCGCCGGACCGAGACCTCCAAGCTCGACCTGGCCGACTTCGGACGCAACCCGCAGGCTCGTCAGTTCGGCCGGTACGGCACGCTCAACGTCCGCTACGGCAAGGCCAAGAAGGGCCAGCAGCCGCGACGGCGGAACGTATTGTCGGTGATGGACTGGGCCGTCGAGGCGGTCGCCGACTACGTCGAGAACGTCCGGCCGCGCTTCGGTTTCCCTGATCATCCGGCTTTGTGGATCACCGAGCGCGGGGGCCGCCTGCGGCCCGGCTCGATCAACGACCGGTTCGAGGCATATCGCGATGCCCTCAAGCTGCCGAAAGAGCTGGTTCCTCATTCCTTGAGACATTCGTACGTCACGCATCTGACGGAGGACGGGGTGGACCGGCGCTTCATCCAGCAGCAGGTCGGCCACGAGTGCGACAGCTCCCTGGCCATCTACACCCACGTCAGCGACGACTTCATGAACACTTCCCTGCACAAGGCACTGGCCCCGGCATTCGCCGGAGCCTGACAGGAGGGATCCGGCGATGGCCGCCAAGCTCGACTACCACTGGCACCTGCGCAAGGTCATGGCGGACCGCGGGATGTTCTCCACCACCGACCTCACCTCGCCGCTCGCCGAACGCGGCATCACCCTGTCCTCCAGCCAGGTCTACCGGCTCGTCGTCGAGCGGCCCGAGCGGCTGAGTCTGAAGATCCTCATGGCCCTGCTCGACATCCTGGACTGCACCATGGACGACCTCATCGAGCCCATCGCGGTGGCCGGGGCCGTGAAGAGGCCGAAGAAGGCCGCCGCCGGCGGCGGCACGGCGCCCGACGCGGAGGGACTCGGCGGACTGCGGCCAAAGCGGGCCCGCATCAGGGGTGTTGACCGGTCATGACCATCGCTGGCCATCCCGACCGCGCCGTCGCGGACCCGATCGGCCTGGTCACCGACCTGATCGCTGGCATCGAGAGGGAACTCGACCCCGACACCATCCGGGCCGTGGTCACCACGGTCGCGGGCGGCCGAGCGAAGTCGCGTCGCCTCGCTCAGGCCCTGGCGAGGCGGCCCGCCGTCCTGACCGACGGCCGGTCCCCGGCGCCTCGGGCCATAGGGGACCTGCTCATCGAGCTCCGCAAGGCCGGCGCCTCGGCGATCTCGCCGCCGGTCTGCGCCGAGTGCGGCAAGCTCCTGCGCACTTTCCAGCGTCGCGGGCAGGACTGGTACTGCTCGGTCTGCGGCCAGGAGACCACTGAGTGCGCCGCTTGCGGAAACACCCGGCGCATCTCCTCGCGGGACCGCACGGGCCAGCCGCGCTGTTCGATGTGTCCCGACACCGACGACCGCGATCCGGTCACGATCATCCACGAGGTGATCACCACGATCGACCGGTTCGCCGACCGAGACGTCATCGCCGACGCGGTACGCCGGTCGGCACCCCGACCCTCCTACCAGCAGAGACTGGCCTGGGCCCTGGAGGAGAACCCGCAACTGCTGACTGGGGAGGGGCACCTTGCGTCCCTTCGCGCCATCCCTCGGTTCATCGACCTGCTGCACGCCGCCGATGTCGCCGGGATCGTCCGGCCCGCCTGTCCCCGCTGCCACCGTGTCGTCCGCATCGACAAGCCGCTCGGTGGACAGCGGGTCTGCCGCAACTGCATCGCCAAGTACCGCATCGAAGAATGTGTACGCTGCGGTGCCCGGCGCGAGCCCGGCACCCGCGACGCCCAGGGACGCCCGCTGTGTCCGAACTGCCTGATCACGGACCCGGTCAACCGGGAGACCTGCACCATCTGCGGCGAACTGCGCATGGTGAGTACCCGTACTCCCGCCGGTCCGGTCTGTCCCAACTGCCGTCCCCTGCCGACGCTGGTGTGCTCGATCTGTGGCCGCTCGGCGCCCTGCATGCTGTCGAAGCTGACGGGCCTGCCCCGTTGCGGCGGTTGCGATAAACGCCAAGCTCAGTGCGCCGTCTGTGGACGGCTGAAGGGTATCCACTCCGGCACCGCCGACGCCCCGGTCTGCGGCCCCTGCACCGCACCGGACGCCGAGCACTGGCGCCCGTGTCCCACCTGCGGGGAAGCGGAACGACTGCAAGCCCCTGGCCCGTGCCCTCGGTGCACTCTCAAACAGCGGCTCGATGAGCTCCTCACCAACGACTCGGGGGCCATACCCCCGAAACTGCGAGCCCTCCATGACGCCCTGGCCAGCACCGAACGGGTCGGCACCGCGATGCGCTGGCTCTCCGGCGGCATCGTCTCCACCGTCCTGTCAGACCTCAGCTCCGGACGCCGGCCCCTGACACACCAGGCCCTGGACGAGCTGCCGGAGGGCAAGGTCGTCGAGCACATCCGAAGTGTCCTCGTGGCCGCCGACACCTTGCCGCAACGGGACGAGCAGATGGTCCGCCTCCAACGCCACGTGAAAGATCTCGTCACCTCCCACACGACCGCCGAGGGACGCAAGATCCTGCACCGGTACGCGACCTGGCACCTCCTTCGCCGTCTTCGCCGACGCAGCCGCGGCAAAAACATCACGCATACCCAACTCGTCGTCGTCCGCCAGCACCTGCGGGCCGCCGTCTATCTCCTCAACTGGCTTGAGGACCAGAACCTGACTCTTGACATCTGCCGCCAGAGCGACCTTGAACGCTGGCTGACCAGTGACGACGTCCGCCACCGTCGAGAAGCAGGACACTTCGTGCGCTGGGCCCTCTCCCAGAAGATCGCCCGTGACCTCAGCTTCCCGGCCGTGAAATGGAATGGCCCCTCCCAGGCCATGGACGACGAGGCCCGCTGGACCACCGCCCGCCGCCTCCTGCACGACGACACCCTCAAGCCCGAAGACCGCCTCGCCGGACTACTGTTGCTCCTCTACGCCCAGTGGCCCGCCGCGATCTCGCGGCTCACCGTCGACCACATCGAGGAGACCGACGGAGCCGTCCGCATCCGCCTCGGCGCCGTCCCAGTCGAGCTTCCCGCACCCGTCGCTGAACTGGCCCTCCAACAGGTCGCGGATCGCCGCAGTCATGCCGTCCTCGGCCGGACAGACTCTCCCTGGCTCTTCCCCGGTGGCCAGCCCGGCCGCCCGATCAGTGTCTGGGCCATGGGCGAACGACTCCGCAAACTCGGCATCCGCCTCGCAGAGGCCCGCTCAACCGCGCTGTTCCAGCTCGCAACCGAACTGCCCGCCGCCGTCCTCGCCCGCACCCTCGGCATCGACATCACCGTCGCCGTCAAATGGCAGCGAGCCGCAGCAGGAGACTGGGCCGCCTACGCCGCCGACGTCAGCCAACGCAGATGCACACATTGATCACGCTCGGGCACACTGCGCTGATGAACTCTGATCCAGCCCCGTCTCCGCAGGAACAGGCCATCCGCCACGTCGCCTCGCTGTCGTCCGGCGCCCCGGTCGACCCCGTGCTGAGGGTGACCCTGAACTTTCACCCCGACCGCACAATGCGCGGTCGCCCGATCCTGCTCGTGTTGGCCGAGGACGGCATCTATCACTCGCAGTTCGTCACCGGCACCAGCAACGGCGGCTTGACAGCCCACCCCGGCGGTGACCGATGGCGCTGGGAGAGCCGGATCTTCGGGGGTGCCTATGACCACGCACCCGCCCACGAGCGACCTGTCTACGGCGCGTTGAACTTCCGGCGCAACCCACTCGGTGGTGCGCCCCGGTTCGGCTCCGCGCACTTTCGACTGACTGCCGAGGCCCTCACCCGAGCCACGTTCTGCTACCCGGACAGCTTCCTCGAACCAACGGCCTTCGGCGTTGCGGCCAGCCTGTCCCTCATAGACCTGGCTGAGAACGACGACCAGGACGCACTCGACGACTACATCGAGGCACAGGTGCACGGCCCACTCATATTGGCCCGCGACGTCGAGGCACTCGTTCTGGACCCAAGCTATCGAGGCACGGACGTGGAAGCCGCCGCCGGCCGCCTGCCATGTCGACTCGACTGGCACCCAGGACTCCGACTCACCGTCGAAGAACTCGCACTCCACCCGGGCTACCGCGGACACCAGTACGTCGAACTGGGCGCGGAGATCGCCGTCGACGGTCACCTCACGCCCCGGATCATCGGTGACGCCGCACGCGCCGGACTCCATGACCAACAGGCACTCAAGAAGGTCTGGCACTGCCTGGCACGCTTCGGAACATCCGAGGAACGCAACGCGTGATCAGGCATGCATTCGGGCAGTTCCAATACCCGACTGCACCATTACAGGTCTCCCTCAAACGAAAGAGCGCAGCCGTCGCGGCCCTCAGCGCCCACGTCGTCGACCGTCTCGGACACCCCGCCCCCAGCTCCCCAGGCACCTATGAACTGCGCTCCGTCGCCGTCCCCTACGGCGGCTGCACCGAGCCCAGCAACGTCAAGGCCGGAGGAGAGGCCTGCCCGATCCGCTTCCAATGCGCAGGCTGCGGCTACTACCGCCCCGACCCCTCCTACCTGCCTGCCATCGAGCAGCACATCAACGAACTACGGGCCGACCGCGAAACAGCCCAGGCCATGGACGCCGCCGAATTCGTCACCACCGCCCTCACCGCCCAGATCACCGCCTTCGAACACGTCTGTGATTTCAGGGTTCGTAGTTGGTGTGGTGGGGTTGGCTTGAGCTGGGGTATCGGGGGTTTTCTGATAACGGAGCGGGTGCTTCCGGGGCGCTGAGTGCGGTGGTGATGGGGCGTTTGACCTGCGATTGTTCGGGGTTCGTTGATAACAGTGGTGTGGTGTTGGCGATGGTCTCCGGCATCTAAAGGACTGGTGCGGATTTGTGCTGGTCAGTGACTTGCTGCGTGGTTGGTGGCTTTGTTCACGTTCAGCAGCAGCGTTTGTCCACGTCGTTGGGAGGCAGTGGGCGATCGGAGTGCCCGTGATTGTTCACGGGAAATGACGTCGGGGGATGTCGGCGGACGGACGCATCGGCAGGCATGGCTGATGCGTATGACGGCGGGGCGGCCTGCGCTGGCCGCAGGACCTCCGTGCTGTCGTGAGCGATGTGGTGGGATGGCGGTGCGATCCGTGGCCGTCGATTCGGGGGAGATCACCGTGGCATCTGAGTATTCATCGCTGGCGTATGCCTTGACCGAGGCCTTGGTCGACATGACGTGGTTCATCGACGGCGCGGACGACGAACAGATGGACCTCGATGACGCGGTGAAGGCCCTGGAGGGTGTGGCTGCGGTGCTGAAGCAGTTGTCGAGTGATCAACGGCGTGACCTGCTTGATGTGCTTGGAGAGATGGCCGAGGCGGAGACCGATCCCGCGCGGCGGGAGTTCCTTGAGGCATTTCCCCAGGACTTCGGGCTGGTCGATGAGTTGTGACGTCTGGACGACGGCCCCGCCGCCCGGAGGGCGGCGGGGCCGTCGCGGTAGGTAGCGGCAGGGATCAGCCGGCTTTGGCCGCCTGCTCGGCTCGGGCTCGGGTGCTGGCGAGGCGGTAGGAGTCGGTGCCGGTTAGTGGGGTGAGACGTGGGCGAGGTAGCTGGCGCGGGCGGGGATGAGGACGTCCCACACCCGGCCGTAGAGGGCAGCGAACTCCTCGCCAACTGGCGACTCCGTGGTCTTGTTCACGTCCGCATCATGCCGGTGTGGCCGGTCGGCGGGTGCGGGGGCGGCTGTGTTCTTCGGCGAGGTGGTCGAGCTGGATGGCTTCGAGTGATTTTTTGGTGATGCGTTCGGTGCCGTCGCAGATGGCGGTGATGGCGGCTTGGCGGATGAGGCGGGCGAGGCTTCCGATGCGGCCGGCGGTGCGCTGGTGGAGGTAGGGGGCGTGGCGGGGGAGGGTGCCGGGTGTGTGCTGGTTCAGGTCGAGGGCGGCTTCCATGTCGGTGATGAGGTCGGTGAAAGGTCGGCGGGTGCCGTTGCGGGCGGGGTGGGGGCCGCAGGTGATGAGGCTTGCGCGGCCGGCGAGTTGGGCGCCGCGGACGCCGGTGAACAGGGGTGTGGCGGCGACGTCGATGCCGGTGTAGACGAAGGTCGCTTTGATGCGTTCGGTGAGGTCTTTGAGCAGGTCGGCGGCTTCGGCGCCGGTGGTGGTACGGGGGTTGAGGCGGTGGATTTCGTCGATGAGGACCAGGCGGACGCCGGCGGCGGTGTAGGTGTGGCAGACGGCCGCGGTGATCTGGGCCTGGGTCATGCGGGTGGTGACGGGGATGCCGAGGTAGCGGGCGAATTCGGTGGCGAGGGTTTTCGCGGTGGCGCCGGGCGGCACCAGGAGGTACGCGACCGGCATTTGGTGGTGGGCGTGTCCGGGCGGGGTGGGGTGTTTGCGGGTGTGGGCGAGGTGGCAGGTGCGTCCGACTTCGAGGAGGGCGGTGGTTTTCCCGGCTGCGGCGGGGCCGGTGACGATGAGTGAGGGCCGTGCGGTGGTCTGCTGGTGGCGGCCGAGCAGCATCAGGGTGCGGACCTGGGTGGCGAGGGTGTCGATGGCGGGGGTGCGGACGGTGACGAACGTGGAGTGGTAGGCGAGGCGTTCTTCCGGGCTGCGGGGCGGGTCGCCGGGCTTGGGCGGCGTTTGGGGTGGGGTGGTGGCGAAGTGCTGCCAGCCCTGCCAGGTGGTGATCGGCCACTCCGGTTCGGCCTCGTGGACGTCTGGCCATGGGGTGTCGGCGGCGGGGCGGACAGTCTGGCTTGCCAGGCTGGGGGAGTGGCTGGCGGGGGCGGTGGTGGTGTGCGGGCGGGTGGTCACCAGTTGAGGGCTTCCTGGGCGGGGTCGTAGAGGCCGAGTCCGGTGTACGGGACGGTGGCGCCGGCGGTGTCATCGCCGGGTTCGTCTGCGGTGTCGGCCTGCTTCTGGTCGTCGGGCGGGTCGTCGAGGTCGTCGAGGCTGTCGTCGTCCCAGCCGTCGGCCTGCTGCGGGTCCGGGACACGCGGAGTTGGGATGTCGGCCGCCGCCGGGGGCGTTTTCAGCGGTGCGGTGCGGGTGATCAGGCGCTGCTCGCTGGCGGTGGCGGTGCCGGTGTGGGCGCGGCGCATGAGCTGGTCGAGGGCGTCGGCGAGGTCGGCTTCGTGGGTGTCGCGGTCGCCGCGGCGGGCGGTGATGGCTTTGATGTGCTGCCAGGTGGCACCGTTGAACGGCTGGTGGATGTGGTCGCGGTGGATCCACGGGATCTCTGTCAGGTGTCCGTCGGGCAGGCGTACCCAGACCTGGCGGGCGTCGTGGGGATTGGTGTGGACTTCCCATTTGCCGCCGCGCGCCGTGACGGGGGAGAGCTGGCCGCGGTAGGGGGCAAGGACGTCCGCGTCGTAGGTGCGGTGGTCGATACGGATGCCGCGTTCGGTGATGGCCTGCCAGCGCACCGGCAGCAGCTCGAGGTAGTCGTTGCCGCTCAAGGGGAGGGGCACGTAGCCGGCCACCGCGACCAGCGCGGCCCACATCTGGTTCGGTGTCAGCGCCTTCTTCGGCAGAGTGGGGTGGCGCAGGCCTTCGTGGGGGCGGTGGTGGTAGTGGATCAGCCATTCATCGAGCAGGTCCTGCAGTTGGGCGATGCTGAAGCATGCCTCGGTTTCGGCGGCCGCCCCGCGGCGGGTGACGTCGGAGCCGGTGTAGCCGGGCAGGTGCTGGCACAGCAGCGCGTTGATGGTGCCGAAAGTGCGCTCGACGATGCCCTTGGCGGCGGGGGCGTGGGGCGGGGTGGGCTGGACGCTGATGCCGAGGGTTTCGCAGGCGGCGGTGAACGCCGTGGACAGATAAACCTTGCCCCGGTCGACGACGATCGTCTCGGGCACCACCACCGGCCGGGCCGCCGCGCCCTTGAGCCGTTCGTCCAGGTTCATCAGCCTTTCCAGCTGGGGGAGTTGCGCGTGCGTGAGGCGCAGCGCGTCGGGCCAGGTGGGGCGGGCCGGGTCCGGGACGGCCATTTCCGCCAGCAGCAGGGCCGCATCCACGGCTTTGGTGCCGGCTGGGCACAGGACGGCGGCGAGGATGGCGCGGGTGGCGACATCGATAGCGATGGTCAGCTCGGGACGGCCGGTGGTGCCGTCGTCGAAGACGGCGAGGACGTCCAGCCGGGTGGTGTCGACCTGCACTTGCTCGCCCGGGCGCAGCGCCACGGTCGGGGTGAACGTCCCTCTGCCGGCCGGGGAGGGGAGTGCACGGGCGGGACGGTGGGGGTGTTCGGCGGGATCGGCGAGCTGGTGGACGAGCCGGTAGAAGGTGGCCTGGGAGGGCGTGGGCACCGTGCCGCGCCCGTACCGGTCTTCCAGGATCTGCGTGACCAGGGGCTTCAGGCCTTTGATGGTGCCCTTGGAGCGGCCGCGCTGGCGGCGCAGGGCTTCCTCGACGGCGGCGATGACGCGTTCGTCGGTGCGCCCGGTGGGGTGGGGGCGGCGGGTGGTGCGGTGGTCGACCAGGCCCCACAGCCCCTGTTTGCGGTAGGCCAGGCGCATGCGCTGCACCGTCGTCCGGGAGACAGGCCCGAAGCCGATCGCGGTCAGCTCCGCGGCCTTGGCCTCCTCGCGCTGCGCGAGCGTGAACCGGTCGGGGTCGTACTCAGGCCGCGGCGCCCCGTCGGTGCCGGGCAGGCCGGACTCCACCTCGCGGATGTGCCGCTGCCAGGCCAGCGCCTTGCGGCGCGCGCTCTCGGGCGCGGTTTCGAACAGGCCCCACTGCGTCACGGCCTGGGGCATCTCGGCGCCCATGATGGTGAAGGACGGGTCGGCGAACAGATGCCCGGCCACGACCGTTTCGTCTTCTCCTGTCTCACCGGCCAGGTGGACCTGCTGCCCCGCCAGAGCGACCACCTGCCAGGTGCGGTCACGGAAGCGGAGGTGCGCTCCGACCTTCAGTACCGGCCTCCCGCCACGCCGCACGCTCACCGTCCGTCCCCGCTGTCCTGGCTGCGGGTGCTGCCGCGACGGCCGTTCGCCCCGTCGGCGCCGGGGCTGACGAGGACCTGTTCGTTAAGCGGGACATCCAGGGGTGCGGTGAGGTGTCCGTGCCACAGGGCGTGGAAGACGGCCGGGAGGACCTCGATCGGGTCGCCGGCCGCTTCGGCGCCCTCGATCAGCGGCCGTGGCCGTGCGAACGCTTCGCGCACGGCGGCCGTGAGGCCGGGGCGGCCCTGGTTGCGGGGGTGGCGGTAGCCGGCCAGCCACTTCAGGTTCGCCGCCCGCACCTTCTCCAGCGGCTCAAGACGCCGATAGGCCCAGCCGACCTGCGCGCACGCCGCCTCGAGGACCGCCGCAGCCTTCCGGGCCCGTTCGCCGCCGGCCTGCGGGTGGCTGGGGCAGTCGGCCAGCAGGGCGGTGCCGTCGCTGTAGCGGGCGAAGAGTTGCGGTACCCACGAGCGCACCGTGCCGCGCCCATCCCGCCACAACAGACGGAACGGCCGCCCTGCCAGGCCGACCACTCGCGGATTACGGTCGAGCACCATCAACTGCGCCCGCATGGCAGCCGACCCGCAGGCCACATGCCGGCCGGTCGTGGCCGACCACCACCGGCCCGGTCCCCACAGCCGCCCCGGCACCACCGGAAAAGCCGACACAGGCTCCAACTCCTCGAACGCCACCGCGAGAGCCGCGTCCGCCCACCGCTGCTGCACCACCTGCCCGCCGGGGGCGAGGAAGACCGCCTCGAACCCGGCGCCGCGATCCGCGGACGCCCGCCTTGTCCGGCTGCTGCCCCCGGCTGTACCTGCGTTGATCACCTGCTTCAGCCAAGCCGGTCTCGTCGGCGGACAGCGCCGTTTCCGGGATTCCGGCCACCAACGGGTACCGCATCAGCTAATGGTTGACGGACCCTCTCGGTCGTCCTGTGCCTCAGCGCCGTCGTCTTTCTTGCCGGCGGTCAGCACGTTCCTCAAGGCGTCGGCGGACATTCCCGCCCATTGGGCGACCTCTTCCAGGGGCACCCCGGCGTTCGCCGCGACCAGGGCGGTCCGCTGCCAGGCATTCTCGATCAGGGCGGCACTGTGGCGGAGGTTGCGCAGAAGCTGCCGGGCGACGTCGGCGGTCGGCCCGGTCTGCACCCCGCGCAGCTGCAGCAGCTGTTCCTCGGCGCTCTCGATGGCGCTGGTGATCAGGGCGCGCTGTTCGGCGGGCACCGCCGCGCGCCACATCCTCCCCGAGCCGGGCGCCTTCTTCTCCTTGCCCAGCACCCGCAGCTGTCCGGCCATGGTCGCGGGCAGGTGCTCCCGGCGCAGCCACCAGGGATCGTTGTCGTATCCGGGCGGCCCGCCGGCCCCGCGGCGGAGGCGGATGACGCTGCCCATCCAGGAGGTCAGCGGGCCGCCGTAGTCGGTCGCGGCCAGCGGCCCCAGCCACTCCCGCCCGACCCGCTCACCGAGCCGGCGGCAGAACATCCCGTCGGCGGGCAGCGCCCGCGGCTGCCCGGCGCCGCTGTCCCTCCACACCAGCTGGGCCATGGCCGGGTCCAGCAGCACGTCGGCGACGGCCACAACCTCAGGGAAGACGACCGTGTCCCGTCCCACGATCCGCCACCGCTCCAAATCGGTCCCGGCGTCACCGCCCGCGACCTGGTGCAGACGCCGTGGCCAGACCGTCTCCCGCTCCCAGCCAAGGGCCTGCTCCCACCACCGGGCCACTACCGCGTGCGCCAGCGCGAACACCCTCTCCGGCACTGCTTTGGCCCGCACCGCCCGCCGCGCCACACCGGCCCACCGCCGCTGCGCCGCGGCCACCTCCGGCAGGTGCCGCACGTCCAGATGCTCCAGGGGCTGGTCGGCGTCCGCGTCCAGGAGCCACCGCCCGTGTAGGACACAGACCCGCTGCCAGGGCGGCGCGTACCGCACCACCCGCACGACCGTCCCCGTACGCCGGGCCGCGCACAGTCGGCACCCGAACGCCATCGGACCGGCGACCGCGCCGCCGATCCGCCACGCTGCCGCCGGTACTCCGTCTTCTTCGGCGGGCAGCTTGGCGTCTTCCTGTCCCCAGGACGGCAACGCCCGCGCCAGCACGTCTTCCTTGACGCCGCACAGGCCTGCCAGGAGCTGCCGTCCGGCTGCGTTCAGCAGCACCTCGGCGTCGGCCCGCGCGCCCCCGCAGTCGTGCCCGGGTTGGTAGTTGCGCCAGTGCCAGCAGGACCGCAACACCTTCGCTTCCAGCCCGTAGAGGCTCGCGATGCGGCAGATCAGCGACGAGGTCGTCTCTCCCTGCAGGGGAGCGGTCCGCAGCAGGCCGGGATGATGGGTCACTCCACCACGGTCTCGTGTTCGCCGTCCCGGGCGGACGCTTTCGCAACGGATGCCCAGCGGATCAAGCAAACCTGATCGGGGGAGGGCTGACCGGCGTCGTGGCAAAGATCCCGGCCGCACCGCGCATACCGTTAGCGGCCTTCGACGCTGGCCGCGCCCCTCGCAGTGAGAATCTCCGAAACCGGGCAGCCCCAGGCCGCGCCTGGTCCGTCGGGCTCGATCGGTGCGAGCGCGCAGGCTTGGAAGAACGTCTCGCGGTCGGCCGCATCGTCGCCGTCCTGGGGGACCAGGGCCAGGAAGGTGCGGCCGGCGTCCTGGGCCCGGCGGGCGATCTCGGTCACGAGGGCGCGACCGACCCCGTGGCGGCGGTGGGCGTCAGCGACGGCCATCGTCAGGATCCACGCCTGCTCACCGGGATGGGCCGGCCGCCCTTCGTCACGGCCGAAGTCGTAGTCGAGGCGGAACTCGGCGATCCCGATGACGGATTCGTGAAGCTCGGCCACGACGACGTCCAGACCCTCGGAGTTGTAGAACCCGCAGACTCCCAGATCGTTCGAGTCCAGAAGTTCCTCCACCACCGAGCAGTCGGCCGGGGTGATGTCACGGATGAGCGGCATGGACCGAGTATCCCAGGGACCGCGGGGCGGGCGTTTTACTCACGCCCACTGCATGCCCAGTTCCCGTAGTGCACGCAGCCCTGACCTCGTTTACTGCACCCCCTCAAACGGCTGGTTGGGGTGGTGGGTGACGGCGCTACAGTCCGCCCTATGACG
>NZ_JBEZKL010000078.1:0-35406 GCF_040704695.1 Streptomyces sp. NPDC048411 | reverse complement strand
GTGCAGTCGATATGAAGCGGGCGGCGAGATTGTGCAGCCGAACTTGAGATCCCACAGGACGGTTGGGCCCGCCGATGGCGGGCCCGGCCTGAGTCAGATCGTGATCGGTTCCAGTTCACGCTGGAACCGGCTGTCCTCCCGGGCGATCCGGGTCAGCGGATGCTCGTCGCCGAGCTGTCGGGTCAACTCTTCGACCACTTCCGCCCGCACCTGCAACGCCTCGTCCTTGCGCCCCATTGCATCGAGTGTGACAGCCATGTTCGACGTCATGGCCAGCGTCTCCGGATGGTGCGCCCCGATGGCCTCCCGAAGCTGCGCGGACACCTGCCGCTCCGTCGACAGCACGATGTCGAGGTCGCCGAGGTCCACGGTTGCGTTGGCCAGGTTCATGACGCAGAACAGGGTGTGCGGATGCTCGCGTCCGAAAACCTCGCGCATCGAGGCGACCACCCGCTTCAGCAGTTTCTCCGCCTCCTCCGCCGCACCGGCCCCCGAGAGATAGACACCGAGGTTGTTCTGGGCGGCCAGGGTGTACGGGTGTTTCTCCCCCGGGACCTTCATGTACTGGTCGACGACCTCCTGTGCAGTGTCCCTCGCCTCGAGCGCCTCACCGGCCGCAAACAGGTCGGCCGCCATGTTGAGATCACAGGCCAGCGATTCGGGGTTGGCCGAGGTGTACTTGGCCCGGTACCTGGCGCGGGTGGCCACCGTCAGTCTGCGGGCGTCCTCCAGTCGGCCCGCCCTGCGCAGCGAGACCGCGAGGCTCTTCGCCGCACTCAGTGTGCCGGGGAAAGTTCGCCCGAGGTGTGATTTGTAGCTGTCGTAGGTGCGGCTGAGCAGACCGACGGAGTCCTCGTACCGTCCCACATCCCGCAGATCGCGGGCCAGGTTCATGGCGGACGACAGGCTGTACGGGTGGTTCGCGCCGAGCACCTCGGTGCGCCGGTCGTAAACGTCCTGATCGATCTCCCTGGCCCTGGCGTACTGCCCGACGAGGCGCAGGTTCAGAGCCAGGTTGTTGGCCGCCGCAAGCGTCCTGGGGTGTGAGTCGTGGAAGATCTGGCTGAACCCCTCGGTGGCTTCGGTCGCCAGCTCGATCGCCCGGCTGTAGTCGCCGAGGGTGCCGAGGTCCGTCGCGAGGCTGCTGGTGGTCATGTACGTGTGCGGGTGCTCCGAACCCAGTACCTCCCGCTGCCGGGCGAGGGTGATCTCGTCGAGTTCCTTCGCCTCCACATAACGACCGCGCGAGCGGTAGATGTTGGAGAGGTGGAAGCAGAGGTAGAGGTACTGGAGATCCCGCTCGCCGAGCATCTCCTCCCATGTCTCGCGCAGTTCGGCGCCGAGGGTGCCGGCCGTTCTGAAGTCTCCACGCTTCCACAGGTAGCGCACCCGGTCGATCAGGAGCCTGCGGGTCTCGGGCTCCCTGCAGTTGCGCGCATCGGACGGGCCGAGGTGCGGCCATATGGTCGCGAACTGCGGCCAGGTCGCCGGGTTGTCGATCGG
Organism: Streptomyces sp. NPDC048411; assembly: GCF_040704695.1. Classification (NCBI taxonomy): domain Bacteria; kingdom Bacillati; phylum Actinomycetota; class Actinomycetes; order Kitasatosporales; family Streptomycetaceae; genus Streptomyces; species Streptomyces sp. NPDC048411. The sequence goes on along the minus strand of NZ_JBEZKL010000078.1, from coordinate 33,903 downwards.
CTCGTCGTCATCGGGACGGGCACCCGCCAGAATGCGGTGGACGACATGCCGGGCGTCACGCTGCTCCTCCTCGCTGAGCTGCGCACGGATGACGGCCTGGACGAGGCGGTGCACCTGGATGGAATTGGAGACCTGGTCGACCTTGGCGAGGGCGAACCGGCCGATCTCCCGGATGACCCGGCCGAGCACCAGCTTCTCCTGGAGCGAGGGGTCGTACGGCTTCAGCGCCTCGATCATCTCCTTGCTGTACAGGAGGTTGGCGTTGATCGGCTCGGGGGCGAAGAAGGCGCAGAGCTGCAGCAGCCGCACGGCGGCGGGCGAGCGCTCCTTGAGGCGCTGGATGGAGATGTTCCAGGTGGCGGCGACGGGTTCCGGGTAGCCCGCGGGCTGGTTGAGGGCCAGGACCTGAGGGGCCTGCTGGGCGAGCTGTTCCAGATAGGCGTCGATGGGCGTGGCGGTCTCCGCGATCCAGGCCGCCGCCTGTTCCACTGCGAGCGGCAGGTCACCGACAGCGGTGGCCACCTGCGCGGCGTCCTCGACGCTCAGCCCCGGGGCGCGGCGCTGAAGGTGCTCGATGGACTCCTCCCGCAGGAAGACATCGACAGGCAGTGCGTCGCCGTGCTGGGACCAGGTCTGGTTCCTGGAGGTGACCAGGATGTGACCGGAGCCGCCCTGCGGGAAGTAGCGCCGGAGCCGTTCGGGGTCGTCGGCATTGTCGAAGACCAGCAGCCAGCGGTCCGACGGAACTCCGCGACGCAGCAGGTCGACGGCCTCCTGGGAGGCCGCGGCCATGTCGTCGCCGCCCTGGGCGCCGAGCCGGACGCCGAGTTCGGCGAGGCTGGCCACCACGTCGTCGGTCTGCTCGGACGATATCCACCACACCAGGTCGTAGTCGGCCATGAAGCGGTGCACATACTCGAGAGCGACCTGGGTCTTGCCGACGCCGCCGAGCCCGTACAGGGTCTGTGGCTGGGGAAGCACGACGGCCATGCCGCCACCGAGCTGGTCGCGCATCCGTTCCAGGACCAGGGAGCGCCCGGTGAAGCCGGGGTTGCGAGGGGGTGCGTTCCAGATCTTCGGCACGGTGCCGGGGAAGCGGGGCCCGGGCGCGACCCCGTCGACGAGCTGCACCGGGCGGTCCAATGCACGCATCATCGCAGCGGTGGCGTGCACCTCGTCGAGCCGGAAGAGGTCGACGGGGTTGCGGTCGATGTAGGGCGCGGAGAGGCGTACGTCCCCGACCCTGAGAGGCAACAGCTGACGCCTGCCGCCGCCCGGGTCCTCGGCGACCGCCCTTTCCCACAGGCTCACAGCCCGCTGGGACTTGAGATAGGCGCTGGAGAGCAGGACGACGGTACGGGTGGCGGTCTCGGCCGCGAGCTGCGCCGGGTCGGCCTCGCCGGGCTCGGCGGAGACATCGCGCGGGACGACGCGGAATCCGGCCCGGGTGAGGACCGATTCGATCCAGTCGGCCCACATCCGGTTCTCCGCCACATAGTTGAGGAAGAGATCGGCGGGCAGCGCGGGCCTGCGCCGGGTGAAGGCGTCGCGGATGCGGAGCCGTACCTCTTCCCCCACGGGGGGCATCGAGGTGATCTGCCGGTCGGTGATGACGGCGGTGAGCCGCTCGAAGGCGGAGAGCAGCGAGTTGGTCAGACCCGCCTCGTCGCCGAAGGTGGCCAGCGTCTCCTCGTACGCGTAGTAGGGGCGGTACGGAATCTCCACCGCTCCCCAGTAGGCGGTGAGTTCGTCACTGGACAGATCCCGGGGCAGCCGGTCGAACTTCAGCCGGGCCAGCGCGCGGCCCGCGTCGGCCTTCTCCTTCTCGCCCTCGTCGATGCGCATCGGGACGGGGAAGATCGAGATGGGGCGGCCGGTGTAGCGCTCGGAGATCTGCCGGGCGACGGATGCCGCGCCGTCGATGGACTGGTCGCTGAGGGTGAAGCAGTCGACAAGCAGGTCCGGAAGGTGGACGGTGCAGATGTCGGCGATGTCGCTGAGACCGGTCCGGCTGTCGATGAGGACGTAGTCGTAGTTGGCCTTCATGTCGTCGCGCAGGGCGTCGAAGAAGTGCCCGCCGCCGAGCCGGTCGTAGAAGTTGTCCCAGTCGAAGGTGGAGACGGTCGCGGAGTATTCGCGGTTCTGGCGCCCGGCGGAAACGAAGTCGAGCGTGCCCCCTTGCGGAAACTCCCAGCCGAGCGCCTCCGGGGCGAGGGAGACGGCGTGCGGCTGGATGCGGGCGTAGTCGCGGTGCCAGTCGTCGGCACGCTGGACCGGGCTGGTGGCGGCCCAGGCGTACTCGGTGATCAGGTCGATGACGCCGGTGGTGGCGCCGAGTGTCGACGGGTCGAGGAAGGGATGGAAGAACCGGTGGAGTCCGGGCGCCTCCAGGTCCCAGTCGACGGCGAGTACCCGTTTGCCGTTGGCAGCCAGGATCCAGGCGGTGTTGGCCAGGGCCATCGTGCGCCCGGTACCGCCTTTGTACGAGTAGAAAGTGACGATGCGTCCGTCACGCCCGGCCGTCATACGTCCTCCGCATCCGTCGCAGGGTCGTGCATGTCCGGTATGAACTGTGTGTTGCCCATGGGCCCCATCAGTCGTGTTCGTTCAGTGTGACCGCCGCCCGTCGTCGGCGGATAGACCGCCGCGTGGCGCAGATACTGCTGGGCCGCCGCCTCCACCACCTGGGGCAGCACCTGTCCGAAGGCATCCATGCTGGGCACTCCCCTTGCCGCGGCGCGGCAATACGCGCGCCCCTGGCGAATCTTGGACGGCATGGTCTGTTCGAGCTTCTCGGTCAGCTCCGCCTCGGCGGCTCTGCTCTGGGGGTCCTCGCGGTTCCAGGGCACCACCATGGTCACCCACGGGCGGTTCTCGGCGTCGAAGGCCGCGAGTCTGCGGCGTCGGTCCTCGTCCATCAGCGCCCAGCGGTCGACGACCAGGATTTCCGGTCTGTTCGGTGGCCCCTTGCTCTCCGCGTGGCCGGACTCCTCGTCGAAGGAGGTGATGGTGGCCTGGTAGTTGAGGGAGCGCACCAGATCCTCGGCGACATAGGCCAGGGGCCGTGCGGAGGCCGGGTGGTAGGGGTTCCAGTCGTGCGGGTTGTCGCCGTAGTAGTCGGCGTTGCGTCCCTCGGGCAGGTCGTGCCGGGTGGGAGCCGCGATGGTCACCTTCATCGGGCGGGGTGCACCGGCACCGCTGCTCTGTGAGCCGAAGGCGCTGGGGGCCAGCCGGTAGTCGACGGGGCGACCCACTTCGATCCGGGCGGTGGCCGCGACGCTGACGATGCGTTTGGCGAGTTCGTAGACAGCCCGTTCGTACTCCTGGGCGAAGAGTCTGAGTTTGATCAGTCCGTAGAGTCCGTCACTGACATAACGGTCCCCGAAATCACGGTGATTGAACTGCAGTCGCTCTGCCGGCCCGGGCAGCTGGTTCGGTGGAACCGGCACCCAGAGCGCGGGCACGATCGCTTCGGCGGGCTGATTGCTGCGGGCCCGGTGGGCGATGGCGCGCTGTTCGAAAGCGTGCCACTCCTTTCCGCACATCTCGCTGGCGAAGTAGCGCGGCGAGAAGAGCGGAACGAACACCCGGCAGGTGGCCAGCACGCTGCCGAGCCGTTCCGACCACCCCTCGCCGGACCGTATCTCCCGGTCCATGAACCCGGCGGAGGCACCCGCCGGGAGGTCGGTCATGGCCATTACATGGCCGCAGAGATCCTGAAACAGCCGCTCGACCCACATATCCGGGTCCGTTCCACCGCCGTACCCCGGTGTATGTGCATAGCTCAAGAAGAAGTACGGCCGATGGTCCGCCGCTCGCGGTTGCGTTGATGCGTGCACACGACCCCCGTCCTGTGTGAGCACTCGCATCCGAGGAGTGTAGGAAGAATGCGAGCGAATTCATCATTCCGGAGCGGACCTTGCTCCACCCCCATGACGTTCGGTCATTCAGCGCTGCTTTTCAGTCATCCATCCTCACGCCCGGTCAATCAAGTTCTTGATCGCAAGCAGTCTTGCAACTGTTCTTCCCGGATGTCCCCGTGTGTACCGCTGATCTCCTTTCTGACTCCGGCCAACAGCTGCTTTCCGTCGATGGTCAGTTCGGCCGCCGCTTCGAGCGTGTCAAGTGCCTGTGGCACCCCGTCCAGGAACCGGGGGTCGAAGAGACCCAACCCCACCCGCTCATAGGTCATGGACAGCAGCCGGGAGAAGGGAACGGACTTTTCCTGCCAGGGCGTCCGATGCTCCCAGGATCCGTCCGATGCGTACAGATCCGTGACATCCACGAGGGCCCTGAGCTTGGCCCGCCGGAATCCGCGGAGCAGACCGAGCGCCAGTTCCTCGGCATCCGTGTACACGCCGATCCCCAACGCTCCGTAGCCGTGTCGCCCCACAGCGGGGTGTCCGGCGGTGAGCGGCGTCAGCGCGATCAGGCTGCCCGCCGCTTCGGCCGTCTGCCCCGGCACGACCGCCGTCAGCCGTTCCCAGGCCCCGGCGAGTCCCGCGCTCCACGCATCGGCCTCGGACTGCCCGAGCCGGGGAGCGACGGGCGTGTCGAAGCAGTCCCGGTACGGGTCGAGGTCGTCGAGTACGAAGCCGGGCGCCCCGCCGACACCCACGTGGCGCACCGGAAGCCAGCCGGAGTCTTCCGTCGACGCCCGCACGATCCGCCGTTCCGCGGCGTGCCCGGCCCGCCGGATCAGGAATCCGTCGTCGGTGGCGCGTACGAGGGCAGTGCCGTGCTCCCCCGGCCCACCGATCCGCACCTCTCCGAGGGTGGGGAGGAAGATGCTGCCGTCCCGGTAGGCGACGGGAACATCCCGTTCGAGTCCGGCGCGTACGGCGGCAGCGGCCACGGACGACGACAGCCGCAGCGCCGCCGGCCGGCCGGCACCCGGCCGGCCGTCGTACACGGCGTCCAGCACGTCGAGCAGCCAGGTGCGGGTGTAGGGATGGGCCAGTACACCGTCGAGGCCGTCGGCGCCCGCCTCCGTCCGGTCCAAGGCCTGCACCAGCTCCCAGGCCTCGTCCCAGCGCTCTCCGCCCCGGCCGTCGAGGTCCGCGTGGAGCCGGGCGAGCAGAGTCCGCGTCAGGTCCTGGTGCGCGGCGATCAGCTCGTGCGGCTCCGCGACCGCGGCCGACTCGGTTTCCGCGGCCGTCCGCACCTCGATGCCGCGCACCAGCGCTTCGAGATCCGCGCAGTACACCGAGGGGTTGTCGAATCCGCGGTCCGACCGGTAGCGGTGCGTGTAGAGCCCCCCGCCGCACGAACGTACGACGGGGCAACGACGACAGGTCTCGCTGACCCCGGCCAGTCCGAGCTGCCGCGCCCGGACCCCGGGGTGCGCCGCGACCTCGTCGAAGGCGTGGGTGAAAACGTCGAACCCGGTGGAGGCCGCGCCTTCATAGGCGCTCTTGAGCGAGTCCACCTGTTCCAGCTGCCCGTCGGTCTCGACGACGACGAGGTCGGTGGGGGCCAGGCCCAGGGACTCGGTGAGACTGGGTCCGCCGCTCAGGCTGGACAGGACCGAGGAGAAGAAGCGCACCGGCACCGGCCGACCCTGTTCCCTCCAGCGGTCGAAGATCGCGAGGAGCCAGTCGGCATAGGCCGTGGGCGATCCGCCCGGACGCGGCGGTGGCTGGTCCCAGGTGGCGTGCGGAAGGAGGAAGTCGATGAGCGGTGGATCGAGTTCGGCCAGGGCGTCGAACACCGCGTGCGGATCGTTCCGGATGTCGACGGTGCACAGCAGGCCGAGGTTGAGGTGCCGGTAGCGCTCCTGGCGGAGAAGCTCGACGGCTCGCAGGACCAGGGGGTGGCTGGTGCGTCCGTCGGCGAAACGGCGGTGCCGGTCGTTGGCGGCCCGGTCGCCGTCGAGCGAGATGCCGACCTTGACGCCGAACTCGTCGAAGAGGTCGAGATAGCGCGGGCTGAGCTGCAGGCCGTTGGTATGGATCCGTAGATCGAGATCGGCGATGCCGTTCAGCGCCGAGGTGAGTTCCTCGCAGACGCGGCGCAGACGCGCGGGGCCCGCCAGGAGAGGCTCCCCTCCGTGCAGGATCACTGACACGGAGGGCAGCGCATGCGTCAGGGCATGCTCGGCCAAGCGTTGAGCGGTCCAGGAAATTGCCTCATCAGAGATTGCCTTAGGGCGGGTACGCCAGCTCTGATCAGCATGTTCATAGACGTAACAATGATCGCAGGCAAGATCGCACCTGCTGTGCACTTTGAGCACAATTTCGCGGAAGGGGACCAGGGGTCCTGTCATTCCGTCAGTCTAGCCACCTTGCGGCGCGACTCAGAGAGCCGAGCTGAAGGTGGACGCCTTGGTGGAACGGCCGGTTGACGTGCTGAATACCCGATCGAGCTTCCTGGTGGCTTCGGCGCCACGGGTGTCGATCTCGGCGAGCGGCACACGGCTCTTCGCATTGGCGAAGGATGAGGTGGATTCGTTGGTCTTCACGGCCGTCCTTGATGGGATTGTTCCGGACACTGAAACGCTTCCGGCTACTGCGTAAATGCAGTGTCCGGCGGCACGACTTTACTCCGCTGACAGCGCTTGGCAAATGCCGACGTCACACGAAACGCAGCGGTCGCACAGCATTACGCCAGACGGAACGTGACTCGACATTCCTCCGTCGGAGTGAGGAGAGAAAGCGCAGGCAGGAGCGGATGACACGAGCCAGTTCCGGAAGGCCGGACCCTCCCCTCCGCCGGCCTGTGCGCGGGCCGGCGGGGTGCCCCTGCACCAAGAGCCAGTGATGCGCCACCCTGATTTCGGCGAAAAGTACGTGGATTTGACTTCAGGACAGATGCGCGATGCCGCGTGTTCACTTCCACTCCGTTCACCCGCCCGGCGTCACGTTCTGCCGGTTCCGTCCGCGAACGCCTCCCATCGGCTGCCTCCGCCGAGAGGACGCGCGGGTACTGCCGGACCTCAGTCGAGCGGGGCGTTGAGATCCGTCCTCGCCCCCTTCATGCAGTCCAGGATGCGCTCGTGGGTGTCACCTACGACATCGGTGACCCTGAACCGCAGGTACAAAGCCTCGACGTCACGGACGAATCGCTTCGAGAAAGCACCCACCAGCATCGTTTCGTATCCCCCGGTACCCGCCAGGGGGAAGCCCGTCCCGAAACGGATGATCTGGAAGTCCTGCGCGACAACGAGCCCGGCAGCTGTCAGTTCGGTCACGGCCTCGTCGAGATCGACCCACCGCGCGCCGACGGAGTCGGCCTGCCCGGTCAGGACCAGGCGGCAGTCCCAGGTATCGATCACGGCAAGGTGTTGCCCGCCGTTGAGCACGCCGACGCGCCACGCGGACGAGTCCTCCTTCAGATGCCCCTTCTGCCAGGATCCGCGCCAGCCCAGGTACGGACGCACCGTGCGGGCGTACTGCGCCCTGGCCAGGACCGCGCCACCGGCGACGGCCAGCAGACTGCCCAGGGCGTCCATGTCGAGCAGGTGCAGGCGCCACGGCCATTCGGTCTGCGCCTCGGCTGTGATGTTGGACCGGATCACTTCCCAGAGAAGGATCGCGGTGAGCAGTGCGAGCAGCACGAGGGGTGTGGTGAACAGCAGTGGGCTTCGCCGGATCCTTCGTTGGGCACCGGCCGGCGACTGAACGTCGTCCTCGTTCGTTTCCCGCACGTTCGCTCCCCCGGCGAGTGGCGAGACCAGGACGCACTCAATGTGGCAACTCGCCTGCAACAACAGTAAGTTGACCAACCATGCCACAGCTTCTCGGATCGCACGAGAGCGACCGGATCCGGACCCGGGGAAGCAGCCGGAGCCCAGGGCGCCATTGCAGTGTCCGGGCGGGCGACCTTACTCTCGTGCACCCGGTCGGCCTCCGCCCGCGCATGCGTGCGCCCCAGGCGCCGCACAGGGGCCTTCCAGACCTTCGGCCGGACCGGACGGGCCATCCGCCTGGCTGAACGGGCATGTCCAAAACTGCAGACGGGGTGAACATGACGGCGATTCCCGGACCGCTTCAGTCCATGGTCTTCAGGAGCGAGGACCTCCCGGCGCTCTTCCACCACACGGACGCCATCGCCATCGCACGCCAGCGGGAGGCGGTCAATACGACCCGCGGCCAGCTGATCCTGCTCGTGGTGGGTGCCGTGCCGGCGGCCCTGCCCTGGCACGGCGAAACCGGTGGCTCATTTCAACTCCTCGACAGTGTCGGCGCGTTGGCCTATCTCGGGGTTCTGGTCACGACGTATGCCGCTTCCCGGCGCAAGGCAAAGTCGCATTGGCAACTGAACCGCTCCGCCGCGGAGTTCATCAAGTCGATGTGCTGGCGCTACGCCGTCCACGGCTCCCCGTTCGACACCGGTACCCAGCACCCGGAAGCGGTGTTCGCGAACCGGCTCGAAGAGGGTCTGCAGGAGCTCAGAAAGGTCGGCTGGGTGGACCCCCGGGAGGAGATGAACGATGCCGGCAGCGGGCTGATCACGGAGTCCATGCGGGAGCTGCGGAGCAGGGCGTTCACCGTGCGCAAGGAAACCTACGTACGGGACCGGCTCATCGAACAGCGGCGCTGGTACCGCAGGCGCCAGCAGGTTTCGCGGCGCGGCGCGCTCGTCTGGTCGAGTGCCATCGCCGCACTGACCACGCCGGCGCTGACGCTCAGCCTGCTCCACACGTTCGGGGCCGCCCGGTCCTTCGCCCTGACGGGGGCGCTCTCGGCGGCAGCGGCCGCCTGCCTCGCCTGGAACGAGATGCGCCGCCATCACCCGCTGATATCCGCGCACTCGCTGGTCGAGAAGGACCTGGAGTCGATGCAGGCCGCCATGGAGACCAGCCTGACCGAACGGCAGTGGCCGGTCGCGGTCTTCGAGACGGAGCGGATCGTCTCTCCCGAACACACCGACTGGCTGGCCCGGCACCGCATGTGAAGCGGGGCCGGTGAGGTGACCTCGGATCAGGCGCGCTCGACCCCGTCGCGCCAGATCACCGTGACCGGGCGGCCGAGCGTCCGCGCGTACGTCACGATGTCGCCCGTGCCCCCGAGGCCGCGGGCCGGCCGGCCGTCCCACACCGCGAGTAGCCGGTCGCAGTGATCGGCGATATAGGTCCCCGCCGCGTAGTACGCCTCGTCGGTGGAGTGCGGGAAGTCCAGCAGCACCTCCCGTGCCGCCCGGTCCTTGAGGCTCCGGTAGCGGGCCAGTTCGGCGCCGACTTCGAAAGATGTCTCGTAGTCCCCGCTCGGGATGACGACGGTCAGTTCGGCCCCGTGGGCGAGTGCCAGGTCGGCGAAGAGCTGATCCGCCCCCACGGCCAGGCTGGAGAGGGCTTCCAGGGAGCCGTCGAGCCCGCAGAGCGCCGCCCGGATCCCGGCCAGCACATGGGCGTGCGCCTCCTCGGGAATGCTGCGATGGCCGGTCACTCCGATGCGTTTCACGGACTGGAACCCCCTGGAGTGTCTCCGGGGGTTCCCGGAGGGCATCCCTCCGGGAGGCACAGCATCCGCCCCCGTTGTTCCTGCGCGACCGACCTCCCCCACATCCTCTCAAAAGCCGCGGGGTGTGCGGGAGCCCCCGCCCGGAATTCGGGCGAGGGCTCCGTCATGTGTGCGATCGGGCGCCGGTACGTCAGTAGACGCTGACGCCGTATGCGCTGAGCGCCTCGGTGACCGGCTGGAAGTACGTCGTACCGCCGGAGCTGCAGTTGCCGCTGCCGCCCGAGGTGAGTCCGATCGCCTTGGTGCCGGAGTAGAGCGGACCGCCGGAATCGCCGGGCTCCGCACAGACATTCGTCTTGATCATGCCGTAGACGATGTCTCCACCGCCGTAGTTGACCGTGGCGTTGAGACCGGTGACGGATCCGCTGTGGATGCCGGTGGTGGAGCCGCGACGGGTGACGGACATGCCTACCGTCGCGTTGGCCGCGCTGGTGATGTCCTGGCTGCCGACGGTGCCCGCGTGGGCGACGGAGGTGTTGTCGTACCGCACCAGGCCGTAGTCATTGGTCGGGAAGCTGGATCCGACCGTCGGGCCGATGTACGTCGAGTTCGACGAGTTGGTGTACCAGGGCGGGTTGCCGTCGGTGCAGTGACCGGCGGTCAGGAAGTAGTAGGTGCTGCCGCTGCGGACGTTGAAGCCGAGGGAGCAGCGCCAGCCGGGGGCATAGATGGCGTCGCCGCCGGAGAGCAGCTTGCTGAAGGTGCCGGACGTGCGCTCGATGCGCAGGGCGCCCGCGTTGGCGCCGGCGGACTTCTTGATCTGCTTGATCTCGGCCTGGGTGACCGTGCTGTCGGCGGTGACGACGAGGGTCTTGGTCACCGGATCTATGTTCCAGGCGGTACCGCCGATGTCGGCGCCGAGCACCGCATCACTGGCGGCGGAGAGCTGGTCGGCGCTGAATGTCGTGGTGGAGTTGGCGTGGGCGCTGGGGACGGCGATTGCGGCGACGGCCACCAGGCCCGCGGCGACCGCGACGATCCGGCTTCGTCTCGCTGTGGCGCTGAGGGGGGTGGTGCGCTTGTTCCTCACTTGTCATTCCTCCCAAGGGGAAACGGGGGTCCGTCAGTGGGGTGGCCGGACCCGTGAGGCGCAGTCGGGGGCGCGGCCGCGTGTCCGTTCCAGATGCGACGTGCTCCTGACAAGCGCTGCTCGGGAGTATTCAAGGCGTCAACTTCTCGCGCAAGAGGGCCCTTTGGCCTGAACTCGGCGGACCCGGGCCCGTGTCGCTGTCCTTCGAGAGCGGGACCGGGAGTGGTTGAGGGAATGCATCTGTCTGCACGGACATGCGAGGGCTCCGTGGATGCAGAGATCGAGCACGGGACGTGCCTTCACGGCTGCTGAGCCGCGTCCGAAGCACGGCTCAGCAGTCGCACCCACAGTCGCAGTCGCAGCAGTCGCAGTTGCTGCAGCAGTCAGCACAGTTGCTGCAGCAGTCGCAGGCATCGCAGCAGTCGCACTGGCTGCACAGCCCCTCGCGGCGCTGACGGCTCCACGGGTCCTCGAAGGTCCCGCAGCACATCTGACAGGTGCAGGCGAGTCCGGCCCACACCAGGCAGCCCATGATCAGCCCGCGCCGGTCGCGCGGCGGTTCCGGCGGGGGCGACGGCGGGCCGAACGGGCTGCCGGGGGTGTTCGGTGCGTACGGATTGCCGGGCGGTGCCCCGAAGGATCCGGTGACGCCGTGTCCACCGGCCCGGTGTGCATCCGCCTGGTGGGAGCACGTCTCCGTGGCGAACGCGCGGTCCACCGATCGGCGCAGTTCATGCACGAGCAGCACATGCGCCAGCTTGTCGTCGGTGAATTCGGCGTCGCGCAGCGCCAACCGTACGCCGCGCAGCGCGTCGTCGCACAGCCGCCGGGCCTCGGCGCGCGAGGTACCAGTAGCGGTGAGCGGGTTCCAGGCGCTCGACGCCGCGTCAGCTTCCTGGTCCTCCACGGCATCCAGCAGATGGGCCAGCCGCCCGAAGAGCCGGCCGGCCTCGGCGAGCGGCTCGGCATTCTGCGGCTTGCCCGCGAGCAGGGCGGTGTGGGCGAAGGCCGCCGCGGTGGCCGTCTCGGTGGGCTCGGTGACCGTCAGCAGCGGGGTGCCGAGCCCCGCGAGTCGCTCGATGCCGGTCTGCCGGTCGACGGCGTCGACGAGGACCGCGGTGTCGAAGCCCAGCTGGGCGCCGGTGCGCGCCCCTGCCCTGTCCCAGCCCGCGGCGACTCGGCGGGCGGCCGCGGCGACCGGGCGGCGCTTCAACAGCCCGTCTCGGTCGGCGACGTGGTCCCGCACCTTCGCCGAGGCCAGCACCAGCGAGACGGCGGCGGCGAGCCTGGCCCCTTCGCCGTGGGCGACCGGCGCGGTCCGCATGGCGCGCAGCGGGCAAGGACCCGCAGTGCGCCACCGGCCTGCGGTGGGCTCCGCCTGAGCTTCTGTCAGGACCGAGACGATCAGACCATCGTAGTTCGTGACGACCCGTGCGAACTGGCCGTGGTCCGAGCGAAGTGCGAGACAGAGCCCGCAGAGATGGGCCATCCACGCGGTCTTGAGCCCCTCGGACAACCGATGGGCGCAGGGCCTGACTATTCCGAACACGACAATCCCCCGAGAGCCGTTCAGCCATGCGCAGCGCTCATGCGGGTGCGCGACAGGCATCGTATCGAGTGACCCGTTCACCCGTACGTCTCCCATGTCACCCGTACGGACCGGCGCATCATATTTTCTTTTCCCAGGGGCCCCATGCGGGAGGAACCGTGACGAATCGCCACATCTTTTGCACCAGTAGCGTCACGAATCGCCTGCATGCCGACTATCCACTTGGCGCACGATCCGCATCATGGTCGACCATAGGGATACGAAAGAGATGCGGAACACCAAGGAACCGCGGTGAGAGGAGGCGTCCATGGGATCGGTGCGCAAGGCGAGTGCCTGGCTGGGCCTCGTAGAGGACAACGACGAGCGTTACTACGACGACGACGAGTACGCCGAGGGTGCACGGACCGGGACCGGCAATGCCTGGGTGACCGACCCACGGGTACAGGTGGTCTCCGAGGCGGCCGAGGAGACGGGCCGCCGGATCGCCACCGTCACCCCGGACAGCTTCCGGGACGCGCGCGCCATCGGCGAGCTCTTCCGGGACGGCGTCCCGGTGATCATCAACCTCACGGCCATGGACCCTGCCGACGCGAAGCGTGTCGTGGACTTCGCCGCGGGGCTGATCTTCGGGCTGCGCGGTTCGATCGACCGCGTGGCCACCCGGGTTTTCCTGCTGACCCCGGCCGACACCCGGGTGCTCAACGGCGAAGCCGTCGGCCGGCCGGCCGACGGCTTCTTCAACCAGAGCTGAGCAGGGCGCTCACCGGATCGGTCCGGCCGGCGTCCCGTTCTACCGGAATGCGTCCAGGCCGGTGAGTGCCTTGCCCAGCACCAGCTGGTGCATCTCCGCGGTGCCCTCGTACGTGAGCACCGACTCCAGATTCGTCGCATGCCGCATCACCGGGTATTCGAGCGAGATCCCGTTGGCGCCGAGGATCGTGCGCGAGGTGCGGCAGATCTCGATGGCCTCCCGCACATTGTTGAGCTTTCCGAAACTGACCTGTTCCGGGCGGAGCCTGCCCGCGTCCAGCCGACGGCCCAGATGGTGGGCGAGCAGGATGCCCTTGTGCAGTTCGACAGCCATGTCCGCGAGCTTGGCCTGAGTGAGCTGGAAACCACCGATCGGCTTGCCGAACTGTTCCCGGGTCTTCGCGTAGTCGACCGCTGCCTCGAAGCTGGCCCGCGCCGCGCCCATGGCTCCCCAGACGATGCCGTAGCGGGCATGGCTGAGACAGCTGAGCGGTCCGCGCAGGCCGGTGACTCCGGGGAGTACGGCGTCGGCGGGCAGCCGTACCTCGTCGAGGACCAGCTCGCTGGTGACCGAGGCACGCAGCGACCACTTGTGCTTGATCTCGGGCGCGGAGAAGCCGGGGGTTTCCGTCGGCACGACGAATCCACGGATGCCGCTGCCGTTGCTGCCCTCGTCGGTCTGCGCCCAGACGATGGCGACCCCGGCCACCGAGCCGTTGGTGATCCACATCTTGCGGCCGCTGAGCACCCAGTCTCCCCCGCCGTCGCGCTTGGCGTGCGTCCGCATCCCGGCCGGGTCGGAGCCGTGGTCCGGCTCGGTGAGTCCGAAGCAGCCGATGATCTCGCCGGCTGCCATGCCCGGCAGCCACTGCTGCTTCTGCTCCTCGGAGCCGAAGCGGTGGATGGCGTACATCGCGAGGGAGCCCTGCACGGAGACGAGGGAGCGGATCCCCGAGTCCGCCGCTTCGAGCTCCAGGCAGGCCAGTCCGTACTGGACGGCGGTGGCTCCCGCGCAGCCGTATCCCTGCAGGGACATGCCGAGGGCGCCGATCGAACCGAGCTCGCGGGCGAGCTCGCGGATGCCGGGCAGCTCGCCGTTCTCGTACCACTCGGCAATGTGCGGCAGGATCCGGTCGGCGGCCCAGGCGCGGACGGTGGACCGGATCGCGAGGTCCTCGGGGCCGAGCAAATCGTCGATGCCGATCGGGTCGCCGGGGTCGAAGGGCGGGAGCTTCGACGGCTTCGCGGGAGATGGGGTGGACATGAGGGTGCCTCCGGCGGCTCGCACGATACTAAAACTAGCAGTGTTAGTTATGGCGTCGTGCTGACGTTACGGCTCAGTGTGCCGCGCGTCCAGAGCCGGTGGCCTCGGCGGGTTGCCGTTGGGCAGGCACCGAAGGGGGCCCTTGCGGCAGGCCCTGGACCGGCGCGCCCTGGGGAGCAGGGAACGCGCGGGGCCCTCGCGACCCCACGGCGGCGGTCGCCTCGGCGGCCTCGCGGGGTTCGCAGATCTCCACCGGCGGGCACTCCATCACCCGTGGCAGTCGCAGCGCGGCGAGCGCGCCCAGCAGCAGCAGACCTGCACTGACCAGCAGCGTGACATGCAGCCCGTCGATGAAGGCATGCCGGGCCGTGCTCCGCAGCACCCCACCCAGCGGGCCGCCCAGCTGTGAGGCGACCTGATACGCCTCGCCCAGGGAGTGGGAGGCGGCGGCGGAGGCCTCAGCGGGGACTCCTGCTGAGGAGAGCTTGGCCAGTCCGGGCGCGTAGGCGGCGTTCATGACACTGCCCAGCAGAGCGATCCCCATGCCCGCACCCAGCTGGTACGAGGTTTCGCCGATGGCCGCCGCACCACCCGCCCGGTCCGCCGGGGCCTCGCTGAGCATCGATTCGTATGCCCCGAAGAGCGTGGACTGGAGCCCGAAGCCGAGCACGACGAACGCCACCGTCAGCAGGGCGGGCCGGTCGTGCTGCCCCATCAGGGTCAGGATCAGCACCGACGCGGCGGTGAGCACGAAGCCCCAGCCGACCATCCGGCGCGGTCCGATCCGGCGCAGGGTGTACGAGCCGGTCGCACCCGCGGCCATCGCGGCGAAGGTGAGCGGCAGCAGCCGCAGGCCGGTCTCCAGCGGGCTGAGGTCCAGGACCAGCTGCAGGTACTGGACGGCGATCAGTTCCAGACCGACCAGGGCCAGCATGGCGAGGACGATGCAGCCGACCGCGGTGGAGAACGCGGGCCGCGCGAACATCGCCATGTCGACCAGTGGATGCGTACGGCGTTTCTGCCGACGGACGAACGCGACGAGCAGCGCCGCCCCGAGCAGCAGCGGCACGAGGGTGGCGGGGCCGAAGACGCCCTCGCCGGTACCCGCGCGCTTCACGCCGAGGACCGCACCGAGCACTCCGGCCGCGGCCATCAGCGCGCCGAGCACATCCCAGGGGCCGTCGTCGCTGCCCCGCGATTCGGGGAGCAGCAGCCGGCCGACCGGCAGGATCAGCGCCATCAGCGGGATGTTGATCAGAAAGACCGAGCCCCACCAGAAGTGCTCCACGAGGAAGCCGCCGATGACCGGTCCGGTGGCCGCACCGACGGCGGCGACCGCGGTCCACACCCCGATGGCGACGGCCCGCTCTCGCCGGTCGGGGAAGACCTGGCGGAGGATGGACAGCGTCGCGGGCATGATCATCGCGCCGCCGACGCCCAGCAGGGCGCGCGCCGCTATCAGCATGCCGGGACTGTCCGCCATCGCGGCGATCGCGGAGGCGGCACCGAAGAGCGCGTAGCCGATCAGCAGGATGCGGCGGCGGCCGACCCGGTCACCGAGGGTGCCGAAGAGGATCAGCAGCGAGGCGCAGACCAGTGGATAGGCATCCACGATCCACAGCAGACCGACGGCGCTGGGCCGCAGATTCTCGGTGACGGCGGGTACGGCGACGTGGAGCACCGTCGCGTCGAGCGCCACAAGCAACAGACTGAGGCAGAGGACGACCAGGACGACCCATCGATTGGCACCGCCGGCGGCTGCGCGCAGCCGGCATCGGCCTGTGGTCGTCCCGGACATGCATGTACCTCCCAAAGATCCCTCGCGCTCGGCAGGCCAACCGGGGATGCAGTGTGCACTGCCCCTCCAGGCCCGGCATCGACGGGCGAGTGATCCGTCAGCGTACGCGAGTTCGGCGTGGCCACACGTGGTCGATCTCATACCCCGCCAGGTCACGAGGTGTGGCGTACGCCACGCCGGACCGGCCCCGTCGACGGCTCGTGAGCGTTCCGTGACCGGCCGGGCACCGACCGTCCAGCCGCCCATCACGGTCGGAGAAATGGATACCTGCACCGCTCCCCATTTATTGGGAGATACTCAAACACTCTTCCGAAATAAGCGCGGAATAAATAGAGCGCGAGATCACCGGGGTTCGCTGACGGGTCAGGAATATTGACCCAACTGAGACATAGTCCA
Organism: Streptomyces sp. NPDC048411; assembly: GCF_040704695.1. NCBI lineage: Bacteria > Bacillati > Actinomycetota > Actinomycetes > Kitasatosporales > Streptomycetaceae > Streptomyces > Streptomyces sp. NPDC048411. The sequence goes on along the minus strand of NZ_JBEZKL010000078.1, from coordinate 17,655 downwards.
CATCACATCGTCATCACAAAGCGGCCGGGACGGCCGGATCACGCACTCACTCGCTGTAACGTCGATTGGGTGCGTACCGACATCTTTGCCCGGCTGGACCGGGAGCCGGAACCGCCGAAGATAGAGCCACCGCGGATGAGCCGTCACCGCATCGCCCTCTTCGGCGGGACGTTGGCGTTCTATCTCGCCATCGTCGTTGCCGTGCTGATGGGCTCCTGGCTGGTGACCCTGGACTGGAAGGTCATGCTCTTCCGGCCCTACCAGCAATGGCCCGGAATCCATGCGTTCCTCGACTACTACGTCGTCCTCGGCCAGCGAGGCCCGACGGCCGTGATGGTCGCCTGCTGGCTCGGCTGGCGCTCCTGGCGGCAGCACACCCTGCGCCCCCTGCTGACCCTGGGCGCCTCGCTGCTGCTGCTCAATCTGACCGTGGGCGCCGTCAAGCTCGGCCTGGGCCGGCTCGGCCCGCACTACGCGACCCAGATCGGCTCTGCGGAGCTCTTCGCCGGCGGCGATATATTTCCGTCCGGCCACACCGCCAACGCCGTGGTGACCTGGGGAATCCTCGCCTACCTGGCCACTACGCCGCGAGCCAGACGCTACCTGTCGGCCGTATCGGCGGTGGTCTCGCTCGGGGTCGGGCTCACGACCGTCTATCTCGGTACGCACTGGCTGAGCGATGTGCTGCTCGGCTGGGCCGCGGGGCTGCTGATCCTGCTGGGCCTGCCGTGGGTCGAGCCGTTGATTACCCGTACCGAGGAATGGATCTTCGCGGTGCGCGAGCAGTTGCGCGCGCGTCGCCGGACCGCTCCCCCGGTGCCCGTCGCGGCGGGCGCTCCCCAGGCCGTGCCGCTGCGGCAACCGGACAGTGGTGGCGGCGCGGGCGAGAGCCCGGTGCTCAAACCGGTCGCCACAGGCGGTCGCCCGGCCGCCTCGGCTCCTGCCGCTCCGGCGGCGGGGACCCGGCAGCGGGCCCACACGCCGCACATGGTGCGCTCGGAGCGAACGCCGGTCACCCCGGTCGGCAGCCGGCGCCCGCCGCACGCGGACCGAACGCCACGAGGCGGCACGAGCCCGGCCCGCCCGGTGGCCGGCGGCTGACGGACCACATCCCCACGCGGGAACGGTACGCACAGCCGCCCCCGCACACTCAAGGCCCCGACCTCGGTCGGGGCCTTGCTCATGACAGGGGCCTCAGCCGACCCAGCAGCGGGTCACCACGGCGTGGTCGACCTCGAAGTTGATCCGCCCGGCCAGGTACTCCATGGTGATGATCGCCCCCGGCGGCAGAGCTCTGACCGTGCGCCAGCCGCGGGCACGGGCCCTCCGCTCGGCGGCTTCTGCGGCGAGGCCGACATACGCGTCGGGCGTGTCATCGGGCTGGGCGGGAGGAGTCGGGATAGGTGCCATGCCACTCACCGTAGGCGGCCCCGGCCGGGTACGGAAGCCGGGCGCGGGCACCCGGCACGGCATCCTCACGCACGCCACCGGTCACGCTTGTGTCACAGGATCACGACAGTCGCTTCCCTCGCACTGCTTCACTCGAACGTGCGATTCTCAGGCCGACGCACAGTAATCATGCACACTTATAAACGATCACCGAACGGCTCGGAAAACCAGAGGAAATATGACCTACCCGATGGTCGGAATTTCCTTCCCGTAAGGCATTCGAAAACGGACCCGCCACCGGGAATTCATGCTTCCTTATGGCAGCCTTATCTTCCGGTCGGGATATCCACACCATCCGACCGGCACCGGCGCCCGCATCCGCCCGTATACCGGGCACGAGCCCGCCCTCACCGGCCGGACACACCGGGCGAGCGGTCGGTCGAAAGTCCGCGGTCCCCTTCAGCCGAGTGCCCGGGAGAGCCGGTCCCGGGCCGCCCTGATCGCATCGGTGAGCTCCTGCGGTTCGACAACCTCGAAGTCGAAGCCCATGAGCATCACGTGGATCACCAGGGCGTCGAGGCTCGCCGCGCCGGTGCGCAGCAGGCAACTGTCCGCGTCGATCGCCTCCAGCACTCCGGAGGACCGCGAGATGCGCTCGGCGGCCAGCTCGACCGGTACCTTCAGCCGGATCACCGCATGCGTCGCGTAGGCAGTGGTGGAGACGCCCTTCGAGACATAGGCGGCCAGGTCCTCGGCGGGCGGGCGGCGTGGAACGAAGCGGGGACCGTGCGGCGGCGTGGGGATGATCCGGTCCGCCCGGAAAGTACGCCAGTCCCCGCGCTCCAGGTCCCAGGCGACGAGGTACCAGCGGCGCTCGGTGCACACCAGCCGGTGCGGTTCGACGGTCCGGCGCGACAGGGAACCGCCGTGGGACCGGTACGCGAAGCGCAGCCGCTCGCTGTCCCGGCAGGCCCCGGCCAGCTCGGTGAGGACGCCAGGGTCGACGGTGGAGGCGCCGGGTCCGCGCATCATGGGCACGGTGAAGGCGCTCAAGGCGCCGACCCGGCGGCGGAGCCGGTTCGGCAGGACCTGCTCGAGTTTGGCAAGTGCGCGCACGGAGGTCTCCCCGATGCCCTCGACGCCGTGACCGGCCGCGGTACGCAGCCCGACCGCCACCGCGACCGCTTCCTCGTCGTCGAGGAGCAACGGCGGAAGCTCGGCCCCCGCGCCGAGCTGATAGCCGCCGCCGGTGCCGGGGCTGGCGTTGACCGGATAGCCGAGCTCGCGCAGTTTGTCGACGTCCCGCCGGACGGTCCGTGGGGTGACGCCGAGCCGTTCGGCGAGGTCGGCTCCGGACCAGTCCCGGTGGGCCTGCAGGAGTGAGAGCAGGCGCAGCAGTCGTGCCGAGGTCTCCAACATGGGGCGAGTCTGCCAGCGGTCGAGGACAGCCTGCCGTCCTCGACCCCTGTCAGTCGTGCCGCCGGGCCGGTTCCAGCCGTAGACAGAGGTCGTTGTCGGCCGAGTGGCACGGGGCGACGAGGATGTCCCCCGTGGCGGCCCGGGGCGGGCAGCCGAAGATCTTCTTGCGGTCCCAGATGTCGTCGAGGATGCGCGAGATCCGGATCCCGCCGGTACCGCTCCCGCTCGGCCCGCCGGGGAGCAGCCAGACCAATGTGCCCCCAATCGACAATGATTGACCGAAAGTCAACCTTTCGGGGCTTCGATTCACCCGCTGCGCCGGACGGTTCGATTCCGTTCCCTTTCGCGCGTGACCCCGGCCACGGATTGCCCGTTGTCTCTTCATGAGCCGGGAACCGCCCGGCGCACGTACCGAGTTCGAGGAGCCACCCGTGCCGCGCATGCTCGACGTCAGCGAGGACGTACGCGCCGAGATCGGCGATGCCGAAGCCGATCGGTTGCTCGTCGGCGACAACGCCCCCGGCAGCTACGACTGCACTTCCTGCCGCACCCCTGGCGATTCCGAGCAGGAGCGCACCAGCACGGTGCTGTTCGTCGGCGAAGAGACCGCCGTTCTCGCCTTCGCGCACGCGACCTGCATCCCCTCCCAGGTCGTCCAGGTCTCCGAGGAGCAGCTGCAGGGTGCCGTGCGCAGCATCACCGGCAGCGAGCCGGAGGGCCCGGAGGGGCTCGTGCCCGGCCAAGCCGTCCTCGGCGTCACCAGCGGTCTCGTCCTGATCGACGACGAGCTCCACCCGGCGCTGGTCGTCGAACCCACAGGCGCGATCGCCCGCCCCGGTACGGACGGCAGCGGAGGCGACGATTTCCTGCAGCTCCTGCTGGAGCAGGGCTTCCAGCCGGTCCACCGGATGGGCCGGCTGCCCGCCCTGCTGCACGGCTGGTCGATCCTGCTCGCCATGGGCCAGCTGCATGCCGTGCTGCAGCCGGGCACAGGCGGCGGGGCCCCCGTCGCCTGGTGGCAGGCGCACGCCCCGCTGCAGGTCACCGAGGGCTGGCGGACCGCGGCCAACAAATCGCGGACCGTTCTCGTCTTCGCCGCCCCGGCCGGATCGATCGGCCAGCAGCCCCGCGAGGACCTGTTGCGCGACGCACTGGAGAAGGCCGCGGCGGGCGGCCTCCTGGTCGCGGCGGCGATGCCCCTGGCCGGGACCTGATCATGTCCGTACGCTCCTCGCACCCGCAACGAGCAGCTATTTCTTCGCCGGGCCCGCATCCGACGGCCGGTGGGGTCGTTGGCACGTACGTGCACTCATACGACCCCTCCCACCAGCGCCCGAGCCCGATCCCTGCCATGCGCCCGTCGCGGGAGCCAACGGGCGGCCAGTCCCCCACCCCGATCTACGACGCGTTGTACTCCGAGTACCGCCGGTCGTTCCGGACGCTGCCAGGTGATCGGAGCGGCGAGGAGGAGCTCGCCTTCATGGCCTTCGGTACGGGACTGTTCGGCACCCGCACCCCGCTGAGCGTCCACTCCGGCCATGCGAGCCACTCCGGTGGCGCCTCCGGCCCCTCAGGTCAGGGGCCGCGCACCGGAAACCCCGGCTCCTGGCAGCGGGTCGGCCGGCACGCCGGGCGCGCCACCCCGGCGGCGCTGCCACCTGGCTCCGGAGGGGCCTGACCGTACGACGAAGCCCCGCACCGCTCACCTTGGGTTCTAGTGGTTGTTGCAACACCCCAGTTCAAGGGGTGCGATGGACTTCGAGGTCCGCAAGGTGCGCTCGGCTCAGGGGCCCAGGAAGCTCCATGCTGAGCGGGCGGAATACTTCCGGCTCGTGAAGGCGGGATACACCAGCAAGGAAGCATCCGCGGCAGTCGGTGTGAACGAGCGCACCGGACGTGAGTGGCGCAACGGCCGCTGGGACCCGCAGCGGCTCAGACCGCCGGCGGCCCAGGCGACGCGCCGTCTCGATCAGGAGCGCGTCTACACCAAGCGGGCACCCGTTCTCCAGGGTCGGGTGCCCGCAGCCGTACCCGTGTCTGTGGAAGTGCGGTCGCGCTATCTGTCGGAGTGCGAGCGCATCCACATCGCTGACCGGCTCCGGGAGAAGGCGTCCATCCGGTCGATAGCCGCCGAACTGGGACGCAGTCCTTCCACCATCAGCCGGGAGATCCGGCGCAACCGCACCAACGGCACCCGCAACCAGTGGCACTACCGGCCGTTCGCCGCCCAGGCCCGCGCCGATGGCCGCAGACCACGGCCGAAACCGCGGAAGATCAACCAGAACCCCGAACTGCGGAGCGCCGTCCAGGCGGGCCTGGACGAACGCTGGAGCCCGGAGCAGATCTGTCACGCTCTGCGCAGACAGTTCCCCGACCGGCCGGAGATGCATGTGGTCCACGAGACGGTCTACCAGGCGCTCTACGTGCAAGGACGCGGCCAGCTGCGGCGGGAACTGGCGAGCGTCCTGCGAAGCGGACGCGCCCGGCGTAGGCCGCGCCGCCAGGCCAACTGCCGTCAGCCGCGCTTCACCGATCCCATGGTCATGATCAGTGAGCGGCCCGCCGAAGCGGACGACCGGGCCGTGCCCGGCCACTGGGAAGGCGACCTGATCATCGGCAAGGACAGCGGCTCGGCGATCGGCACTCTTGTCGAACGCAGCACCCGCTACGTGATGCTTCTGCACCTGCCTGTCGACCACACCGCCGCCAGCGTCCGTGATGCCCTGATGCAGACCGCGAACAGGCTCCCGCAGCGCTTGAAGCGGTCCCTGACCTGGGACCAGGGCAGTGAGATGGCCGCTCACCGCAGTTTCACCCTCGCCACGGACGTCCCGGTCTACTTCTGTGACCCAGCCAGCCCCTGGCAGCGCGGCTCGAACGAAAACACCAACGGCCTGCTCCGCCAGTACTTCCCCAAGGGCACCGACCTGTCCGTCCACACCCGCGAGCACCTCGACGCCGTCGCCGCCCAACTCAACGGCCGACCACGCAAAACGCTCGACTGGGAAACCCCAGCCGAGCGTCTGCACAAACTACTCGCCTGCTGATCAGACCAGCCGCGTTTCGCGGGATCGCTAAAGACCGCGATTCTTGTCCCTGCGAGGCTTGCGCGGTGCCCTTCCCCAGGAGCCGGCAGGCCGTTCTTGCCGCACCCTCGATACGAATTCTTCGCGAGTCAGGACAGCTCGTGGCTGGGGGCGCAGGAGGGAGTCTGCGTCCCACGGGTCCACATGCGTCCATCCGAACCCCCGGACCACCTCGTCGAAAACCGGCGCGAAGTCCGCACCGACCAGGTCCGGCATCTGATGGCGGAACCCTCGGACGCGGGTAACGAAGTCTGCGGGCAACGGCACGTGGTACGCCTCCAAATAGTGCGCAAAGTCCGCGCGCCATACCCACAAGCCATCGGTGACAAGGGACGAACAACCGGACGTGTGCCGGTGAACCTCACCCGTGAGAACGTCAACCCCTGCCTCCATGAAGTACGTGAGGTGATGACCAACGTCCAAATATTCCACAATTTGCGCTTCGTCCGGTTCGCCAGACGCTTGCACCTGGGCCCCTAACGGTCCCGCAGCCAGCTCACCGGAGTGACCGAAGTCATCGAAGAAACCGAGCAACTTCAGCACGCCCACCCCCTCAGCCCCACCAGTCGAGGCGAGCATACGCAGGACCGATGCCTATCGGTCTCACCAAGGCGTAGCCACCGCCGCCCGGCCGCATGATCGCGACCGGGCGACTGCTTAACTGCCAGTGCAACACATCAGAGATCACGTGTTGCGACGACCAGTGGAATCCGCCAAGCCCCCGGTCACCGGGGCCTCAGCCCAGGACGGGCTGGAGACGATACGTCCTACCCCGCGTGGTCCGGACGGTGATGACACCGTCCTTGACCGAGTAGCCGAAGCGCTTGCCGAGCTCATCGGTCGCCGTCAACTTCTGCTGCTTCGGCCAAGGGTTGTGCAGACGCAGGGTGCCGCCTGCCTTGCTGGTGACCTGGACGTAGCGGACGGCGCCGTCCCTCAGCGACGCCGAGGTCTCGAAGGCGCCGGGAAGAAGCAGCCGGTCGAAGACAGCTCTGCCCGATCAGCAGCGGATCACCACCAGGTCACACGAGACGGTGGTCAGAGCACTGCGAGACGCCAACCGCAAACTGCACGACGAGAACGAGCGCCGCTGCCGGATCCCGCCCTCGTCGCGGCACTCCTGGACGCCGACGAGGAAACCTGGCGGACCGCCGTGATCGACTGACTTCTCCGGATGGGACCGTCCGGAGTGCCCTCTTCGCGCACCGGCTTCCAGGGCCGCGCGGACTACGCCGGCTGGACGGCGCCCGGTGCTTCGACCAGCTCGATCTTCACGACCGTGTCGATCGGGTCCGCCAGCGGGTAGGTGAAGTGCCCGACCTCGCCGAACTGGACGAACGGGATGTCGGGGTAGGACTTGACGACCCAGGCGTCGCACAGCTGCAGTTCGCGGCCGTCGGCGAGCAGCGAGATCCGCGCAATGCTGTCCTTGTCGAGTCCGCCGGTCAGGGCCAGCGGTCCGATCGGCGCTCGCAGGACGTGGGCGTACAGGGTGTTCCCGCTGCGCGTGTAGTAGCCCCACTCGGGGGTCTCCAGGCCGGCGGGGCCCGCGCCGTGGACCGACTCCCCGTTGGCGGAGAGCCAGGCGCCGATGGCGTGGAGCCGCTCGACGGCCTCGGGCTGGATCCGGCCGCGGGGGTCGGGGCCGACGTTGAGCAGCAGGTTGCCGCCCTTGGCCACGCATTCGACGAGCTTGGTGATCAGCTGTTCCGGGCTCTTCCAGAGGTCGTCGCCGGCGGTGTAGCCCCAGTTGTTGTTGATCGTGATGCAGGCTTCCCACGGCACGGGGCTGCCGTCCTCGGCACAGATGCCGTCGACGGGTATCAGCTGCTCCGGGGAGGCGAAGTCGCCGCTGTAGTCGGTCGGTGCGTCGGTCACGATTGAGCCGGGACCGCCGCCGTCGGCCTCCAGCCGGTTGTCGATGAGCGCGGTCGGCTGCAGGGCGCGGACGGTGTCTATCAGCTCCTGCGCGCCCCACTCCTGCGGCCCCATCCCCTCGTAGGAGAAGTCGAACCAGAGGATGTCCATCTGCCCGTAGTTGGTGCACAGCTCCTTGATCTGGCCGTGCATGTACCGCCGGTACGACTCCAGGTCGGGCCGGTGGTCGGCGAAGGCGGGGTTCTCGCGCTCGGGGTGGATGAAGTCGCCGTAGTGCGGGTAGTCGGGGCGGTGCCAGTCCAGCAGGGAGTAGTAGAGCCCCACCTTGATGCCCCGGGCGCGGAAGGCGTCGAGGAATTCCCGGACCAGGTCGCGGCCGATACCGTTGTGCATGCTGCCGTACTCGGTGAGCGCCGAGTCGAACAGGCAGAACCCGTCGTGATGCTTGGCGGTCAGCACCGCGTACTTCATGCCGGCCGCTTCCGCGAGCTCGGCCCATGCCTGCGGGTCGTAGTCCTCGGCACCGAAGCCGTCCACGGCGAACTGGTAGTCCTCGACAGACACCTGCTCTTGCGAGCGGAGCCATTCGCCCCGGGCCGGGACGGCGTACGGACCCCAGTGGATGAACATGCCGAACCGGTCTTGGCGGAACCAGGCCGAGCGCGCGAACCGCGCAGAGACCTCGGTCGGCCGGCGGCGGTCCGTCGCCTGCGTGCTCGTGTTCGTCATGCCTTCACCGCTCCCGCGACCATCCCGTTGACGATGTACTTCTGAGCGGTCAGGTAGACCGCCACGACGGGCAGCATGGTGAGGACGAGGTCGGCGCAGACCAGCGAATAGTCGAAGCTGTGCGTGGACTGGAAGGTGAACACCGTCATGGGTAGGGTCCATCGGTCTGAGTCAGGTATGAGGAACAGCACGTTCTGGAACTCGTTCCAGGCGTAGGTGAAGACCAGGATCAGCGCGGTCGAGCTGACCGGTCGCAGCAGCGGGAAGATGATCGTGAAGAACAGACGCAGCGATCCCGCGCCGTCCAGGAGCGCCGCCTCGTCGATCTCCCGAGGCAACTGCCGGATGAAGCCGACGTAGATCAGCGTGATGAACGGGATCTGCACGGCGACGTCCGTGAGGATGAGCCCCAGGTAGGAGCCGCCCAGGCCGATCTCCTGCAGCAGCCGGATCGCCGGGATGAACGCGAACGGGGCGATCAGACCGGTGAGCAGGTAGCTGTAGACGCCGCCGGTGACCCGGCCGGGGCGACGGGCGATGACGAAGGCGGCCATCGAGCACGCCAGCACGGTCCCGAGGGTTACCGCGACGGAGATGACCACGCTGTTCAGCAGTGCCTGGAACGCGTCGCCGGTCTCGATGACGGTCCGGTAGTTGTCGAGGTGCCAGGAGCGGGGCAGTGAGAAGCTCATCGTCTGGGCCTCGGTGCTGCTCTTCAGGCTGGTCAGCAGAACCAGGTAGAGCGGGGCCAGGTACACCAGGGCCAGCACGGCGGCCACCACGTAGGTGGCCGCTTGGGCCAGGAGCCTGCCGGGTCGGAGCCGCGGGTTTCGCCGGGTCACGGTGTCGCCTCCATCCTGCGTACGAAGCGGTTGATGACCAGCGCCACGACGGTGATCATGACGAACTGGAACACGTTCACGGCGGCGGCGTAGCCGAGGGCCCCGGTGTTGAGCTGCTTGTACACGTAGCTGGTCAGCACCTCGGTCGCGGTGCCCGGGCCGCCGCCGGTGGTGGCGTAGATCAGGTCGAACGTCTTCATGCCGGTGATGAAGGTGATCAGCCCGGCCAGGTTGATCGCGTGCCGGATGAACGGGAGCTTGATGTGCCGTACCACCTGCCACGGCCCGGCCCCGTCGAGCTGCGCGCTCTCGATGAGGTCGCTGGGCACGGCCTGGAGGGCGGCGAGCACCAGGACGACGGTCCAGCCGACGCCCATCCAGGTGTCCACGGCGGTGACGCTGTAGAGGGCGAGATCGAAGCTGCCGAACCAGTCCTGGGCCAGGCCGAACGGCTCGAGGAGGGCGTTGACGGGCCCGTCGGCCTTGAGGATGAAGTTGAAGAGCAGACCGACCACGATCGTGGAGAACATGATCGGCAGGTAGACCACGGCGCGCAGGACGCGGCTGCCCTTGAACGCCCGGTTGAGCAGGAAGGCGATCGCCACGCCCAGGCCGGTCTTGCCGACGGTCACGAGGGCCGCGTAGACGAATTGGTTGCGGGTGGCGTTCCACAGGACCGAGCCGTCGCCGAACATCGTTCGGTAGTTCGCCAGTCCGACGTAGTGGGTGTCGGGGACGTACGTCGAGGCATCGGTCAGCGACAGATACATTCCGAAGAAGGCTGGCAGGAGGAAGAACACGGTGAAGACCAGCACCGCCGGTACGAGGTAGGCGTACCGGTAGGTGCGGTCGATCCCCTGCCGGGAGGTGTGCGGCGTGGTCATCAGAATCCGGCCGCGCCGGCCTTGCTGCCCGCGCCCTGCCAGGCCTTCTGGGTCATTTCGCCGAACTTCGCGACGTCGATCCGCTTGCCGAGGAGCTCCTGGTACGCGGCGATGAGGTCGTCCTGCGGCTGCGGGATCACGGACTGCCCGTCGAACGGGACGACGGAGTCGCCCTGGTCGACGAGCTTCTGCAGGTCGGCGGCACCGCCCGAGGCGCCGGCGGCCTTGGCGTCGGTGAAGGCGGAGACGCCGGGGTTGGCGTCCAGGAACTTCTGCGCCTGCGGCTGAGCGATCATGAAGTTCAGGAAGTCCTGGGCCTGCTTGCCGACCTTGGAGAACGTGGCGACCTTGAGCAGGTTGGGCTTCTGCAGCCCCACAGTGCTCTTGCCGTCGGCGCCCGGCAGCAGGAAGAAGCCGATGTTCGCCTTCGGGTTGACCTTGGCGATGGCGCCCAGAGCCCAGGTGCCGTTGATGATGGCACCGGTCTTGCCGTTCGCTATCGCGGCGGTCGACGAATCGTAGGTGGCGGTCAGCGCGTCGCTGTTGGTCAGACCGTGCTTCACCCAGCCGGCCAGTGCCTGGTACTCCTGGGTGAAGCCGGGGATCTCGTTCCACTTGACCTGGTTGGCATCGAGCTTGGGCGCCAGGTCGAGGTCGGCGCCCAGGAAGTCGGCGTTGACGGCGCTGCGGTGCTGGAGCAGGGTCCAGCCGTCCTTGCCTGCGAGGTAGAGCGGCGTGGCTCCGGCGGTCTTGACCTTCTTCAGGTCTGCCTCGAACTCCGCCAGGGTGGTCGGGGTCTTCGTGATCCCGGCCTTGGAGAAGACGTCCTTGTTGTAGATCACCCCGGTCGCGTTGAGGCCGTCGGCGCTCGGGGTTCCCCAGATCTTGCCGTCCGCGGAGGTGATCGACTTGCGGACTGCGGGGAGGAGCCGCTCGATCCACGGCCCGGTGGCCGGCTTCATGATCGCGGCCTTGTTCTTGGCCGAGTCCTGGCCGGCGAAGACGTCGGCACCGCTCTTGGCGGCCAGGCGAGCCTGCACCAGGGAGTCGTAGTTCGCGTCGGGCACGGGCGTCAGCTTGACCGTGTTGCCGGTCTGCTTCTCCCAGAGGTCGACGTTCTCCTGGAAGCCCGGCACGCCCGCCCACGAGGTGGGGAGCATGTACGTGATCGTGACGTGGCCGTTCGCGCCGGTCGTGGTGTCGGAGCCGGCGCAGCCGGTCGCCGCGGCGGCCACCATGGCTGCGACTGCGACAACGGCGGCGATTCTGGTTCTCGGCATGGCGAGGTTCCTCTCGGTGCGGTGGGAAGGGAATGGGGTCGGACGTGGGGGTGATGGCGGGGTGCTCAGCGGGCTGACGAGTGAGCCCGCGCCCTGGTGTGCGCCGCGTCCGGGCACAGCGGTCCGATGTCGATCCGGGCCGGGAAGGCCGGATCGCCGAGGAGCGTGCCGAACGCGTTGGTCAGTGCCGTCTGCAGCACGCCGATCACGGGTCCGAGGGTGGGGAACCGGGTGACGGCGAGGTCGACGGGGTAGGCGTCGCGCAGCAAGGTGGCCAGGTGCGCGTCGATGCGGTCGGTGAGAGTGCGCCGGCGGGCCAGTGGCCCACCGAGGACGATCAGCTGCGGGTCGATCGCAAGGGTGAGATAGGCGATCTGGCGGGCGGCCCGGGCAGCGAACCGGTCGAGTTCGGCCACGCCGTCCGGGTCGCCCCGTTCGGCGGCGTCCAGGACAGGCAGGAAGGCTTCCAGCTCGTCCCAGTGCGGCGGAGCCGCCGGACCGTCGTCGATGAGGTTCAGCTCTCCGGCCATGTTGCGGCTGCCGCGATGGACCCGGCCGTCCAGCACGATTCCGGCCGCCAGCCGGTGCCAGGCCAGTGCCAGCAGGAAGGTGTCGGCGTGGCGGGCGACACCGTAGGCGTGTTCTGCGATCGCCGCGGCGTTCAGGTCGTGTTCGACGATCACCGGGACGTCGCCGAAGACCAGTCCGGCGTCGGCCGGGAAGCAGCCCTCCAGATCGGGGTGGTGGGGTGAGTAGGAGATCCGCCCGTCGGGGCCGACTCCGCCGGTCAGGGCGATGCCGAGGCCGAGCCACTTGCCGTGGGTGGACCGCAGGCGACTGACCACCTGTACCAGGCGGCGATGGAGTCCGGCGATCCGCTCCCGGCCCGGCAGCGGCACCGGTTCACGGTGCTCACTGACGTGCTGGATGCGTCCGCCGATGTCACAGGCGATGATCCGCTCGTGGTGCTTGCCGATCTCGGCGCCGATCACGAATCCGTACTCGCGGCGGAACCGGAAGCGTGCGGCCGGTCGGCCGCCACTGGGTGTGGGCGACTGTCCGTGCGCGGCGCCGGAGGTGACCTCGACCAGGTGCGCAAGGCCGGCCAGCCGTTCCTTGACAGTGGGCCGGGACAGTCCGCTGGCGGTGGCCAGCTCGCTGAGCGTCGCCTCACCCAGAGTGTGCAGTGCGGCGACACAGGCTGTGGTGGTCGTCCTGCCGAAGCTGTCGCCGCCGGGCGCGAGCGCTGCCAATGGTCCCTTTGCCTTTCCGTAAAGCGGCGGCCCCGTGGCACCGCCCGGCCGACCAGTGTGTTCCAGGTATTACAGGCCTGTTTCGAATCTGTTCTCCGTAACAGGTTGCGAGGACCGTAGGCCACCATCCCGAGGCACACAAGCCTTACGCAAGTCTCTGGCCTGGCCTTTCAGAACCTCCGCGCGACATCCTCCGCCCCGGCTGCAGCCGAGCCGGCCGGATATGGAGCCGCATGACCAAGGCCTCTGGAACGCTTTTCAGCCACGGAAGGCATCGTCTACCTTGCCGCTGCCCCAACCGACACGGCCCCGCCGGGCCCACGAGCCGCAGGAGTACAGCAGTGGCAGCTCAGGACGACTCCTCCGCGAGACCGGACATCGAGCTCGGCAGCCGACTCGGCCGTCGACGGTTCCTCGGCTCGATCGCCGCCCTCGGCGCCGGCCTGGCCACGCCCGGCATCCTGGACGCCGCCGGACTGGGCTCGAGCGCCACGGCGGCGGAACCCGCCGGCGCCGCCATGCGCGCCACGATCGACGCGACCCACCCCGCGCACGTGATCAACCTCGGGCAGGGTGACCAGCAATTCCAGGGCACCCTCCAGCAGCTGTGGGACACCGTCCCCGCCTGGCTCAAGCCCTACGCTTACATCAACCTCATCGGCGACAACCACCTCCGGAACGTCCCGGCCACGACCGACTGGATCCAGTCCCAGCTGGACGCCGCCGAGGCCGCCGACATCCCGGTCACCGCACAGGTCGCCAACGGCGAGACCGGGAACACCAACCTCATCCCGGTGAGCCAGTGGCAGACCTGGGCGCAGACCCACCCGAACACCTTCAAGGGGTTCAACGCCGCCGAGCTCTACAACGGCCCGGACCTGAGCAACTACCTGATCAGCCTGTTCGACGTCGCCGGCCAGCAGGGCATGTTCCTCTTCTGGACCGACACCAACATCTTCGGCACCGACGGAATGATGTTGGACTACATGCAGAACAACTCGGCATTCCTGCCCACGATGAAGGCGAACGCCAAGAACCTGGTGTTCATGAACAAGGAGTCGTTCGCCACCACCAGCACCGACGCGCTGATCAAGGGCCTGTGGCTGACCGGCTACATCGGCAACTGGGGCTCCTCCACCGACTGGTGGAAGTGGGGCCTGGACGGCCGGGGCATCTTCCCCGGCGGCTCGGGCTGGCAGGACTGGAAGTACATCCTGCAGTACCCGCAGAGCCTCCAGGTCCAGTCGATCGTCCGGGACCTGTCCCAGGGCGCCACCTGCTTCCTGGCCGAGGCCTCGTACTTCACCAACGGAGCGCTCGGAAACCGCTACGCCGGCGCGCAGTTCGGCGTCTACCCGCTGCTGAAGGGCGTGCTGAACGGCTGGATCAAGATCCCCACCCGCTCCGAGGTCGCCGGCCAGCAGCAGGTGGTGGCCAAGGGCTTCGCCAACTTCGCGACCCCCGGCTGGAACTGGTCGGTCAACAACGCCATGGCCGTCGACGGACGGTACGGTCTGGTGTCGCTGGTCCCCACCACCATGCCCGCCGCCGATCTCTCCGGGCTCACCACCGTGACCAGCCCGCAGCCGACCAGCTACTACGACAACCTGTACCCCGGCTTCGCAAGCACCGGCAACGGCTGGCTGGTGCGCTCCGTCGGCGCGGCGAAGCAGTGGTACTACACCAGCCCCGCCATGGCGCAGCAGCAGAAGTCCGCCGTGGTCTTCTCCCCCACCAACGTCCCCACGGCGTCCGTGAAGATCAGCTCCGACGAGCACACCAACGTCATCGTCCAGGAGAACCCGTCGAACCTGGGCGTCCACGTCTTCAACTACCGGCTCGACCTCACCAACGCCCTCTCTCTGGTCCCCGACCAGGCCAGCACGGTGCCGTTCGGCCAGAACTACATGGCGCCCCGGCTCGACGCCGCCGGCAACCCCGTTGTGAACGCGGACGGCTCGATCACCACCGTCGGCGGCAAGACCCTCCCGGACCGCAGCGCCCGGGACGTCCGCAACGTCACCCTCACCGTCGTCGGCACCTGGAAGGGCGGCCGGCCGAGCATCGTCTTCGACGACTACGCCGGCATGTCCCGCCCGTGCACCCAGCAGCAGACCTGGGATCCGGCCACCAGCACCCTCGTGCTGACCCTCACCATGAACGGCACCGCGCACTTCAACGTCCAGCTCGACGGCGGCGGCCCGCGCATCCTGCCGCGCACCGGCTGGACCGTGGCGTACACCGACAGCGAGGAAGTGACCGCGGAGAACACCCCGGCGACCAACGTGCTGGACGGCAGCATGGCCACCTTCTGGCACACCCGGTGGTCGAACGTCACGCCCGCGCCGGGCTGCCCACACGAGATCCAGCTCGACATGAAGGCGGCACACAGCGTCTCGGGCTTCACCTACCTGCCCCGCCAGGACGCCTCCCAGAACGGTAGGTTGGCCAGTACGAGTTCTACGTCAGCGCCGACGGCACCACCTGGGGAAGCCCTGTGGCCACCGGGACCTTCGCCGCCGACCAGACCCTCAAGACCATCAACTTCCCGGCCAAGAACGGCCGTTACGTAAGGTTCCGGGCGCTGTCGGAGATCAACGGCAACCCCTGGACCTCCTGCGCCGAGCTGAACGTCATCGGCCAGTGATCCCTCCCCTCCGGAAGACGAACCAATGACAGTGCACCACCCCGCCCCGGCCGTGCTCCGCGCGGCCGGGACCGCCCTCATCTTGGACGTCTCGGGTCCGGGCCTGCCCGCCGTCCTGCACTGGGGCGCCGACCCCGGCGACCTGGGCGACACCGACCAGCTGCTGCTCGGCCTGCGGCCCTCGTGGCCGGTGGCCTCCGTGGACACCCCGGTGCGGCTGCGGCTGATCCCCCAACAGGTCGACGGCTGGGTCGGGCGCCCGGGTCTCGCCGGGCACCGGGACGGCGTCCCGCCCCATCTTCGGCTGACGCTGACCGAGCCGGTCAGCCTGGCCGGCCAAGCCGGCGAGGGCGGCCGGCTCACGGTACGCGCCCGCGACGAGGCCGCCGGCCTGTCGGTCACCACTCACATCGAGATGGACGCGTTCGGCGTGGTCCGGCTGCGGCACGAGATCACCAACGAAGGCCCGGACGGGTTCACACTCGACACCGTGGCCTGTCTGCTCCCGGTGGGCGACCAGGCGGGCGAGGTGCTCGACTTCACCGGGCGCTGGGCCCGCGAAAGGTCGCCGCAACGTCGGCCACTCGCCCACGGGCTGACCGCCCGCGAGTCCCGACGCGGTCGCACCGGCCACGACGCGACCGGCCTGTTCCTGGTCGGCGAGCCCGGATTCGGCTTCCGGCACGGCCAGGTCTGGGCCGCACACGCCGGATGGAGCGGCAACCACGTGCACTACGCCGAGCTGCTCCCCGAACACCGGCCCGTCCTGGGCGCGGGCGAGCTCCTCGCGCCCGGCGAGATCCGCCTCACCCCAGGCGGCACCTACCGGACCCCGTGGGCCTACTTCACCTGGTCGGACGAGGGCATGGACGGGCTGTCCGACCGACTCCACCAGCACTTGCGCGCGCGGCCAAGCCACCCGCGCACCCCTCGGCCGGTGATGCTGA
The DNA here is from genome assembly GCF_040704695.1 of Streptomyces sp. NPDC048411. Taxonomy (NCBI): domain Bacteria; kingdom Bacillati; phylum Actinomycetota; class Actinomycetes; order Kitasatosporales; family Streptomycetaceae; genus Streptomyces; species Streptomyces sp. NPDC048411. The sequence continues at coordinate 1,301 of NZ_JBEZKL010000078.1, read as the reverse complement.
ACACCTGGGAGGCCGTCTACTTCGACCACCGCCTCGACCGGCTCACCGAGCTGGCGGAGCGCGCCGCCCGGGTCGGCGTCGAGCGCTTCGTCCTCGACGACGGCTGGTTCACCGGCCGCCGGGACGACCGCGCGGGCCTCGGCGACTGGACCGTCGACTCGGCGGTGTGGCCTGACGGGCTCCACCCCCTGGTGGACCGCGTCAGGTCCCTCGGCATGGAGTTCGGCCTCTGGGTCGAACCCGAGATGGTCAACCCCGACTCCGACCTGGCCCGCGCCCACCCCGACTGGATCCTGGCCGCCCCCGGACGCACCGCGCCACCCGCACGCAACCAGCAGGTGCTCGACCTCGCCGCCCCCGAGGCGTACGCCCACATCGCGGCGCGCCTGCATGCCCTCGTCGACGAGTACGGGATCACGTACCTCAAGTGGGACCACAACCGTGACCTGCTGGAGTCGGCCCACCTGGGCGCCGCGGGCGTCCACGCTCAGACCACGGCCGTCTACCGCCTCCTGGACGAACTGCGCGAACGCCACCCGGGCCTGGAGATCGAGTCCTGCTCCTCCGGCGGCGCCCGGATCGACTACGGCATCCTGGAGCGAACCGACCGGATCTGGGCCTCGGACACCAACGACCCGCTCGAACGCCAGCGCATCCAGCGCTACACCGGGCTGTTCGTGCCGCCCGAACTGACGGGCAGCCATGTCGGCGCCGCCACCGCCCACACCACCGGCCGCACCAGTCCGCTGCCGATCCGGTTGGCGACCGCCCTGTTCGGCCACGCCGGCATCGAATGGGACATCACGGCCTGCACCGAGGAGGAGCTCGACCGCCTGGCAGCCTGGACCGGCCTGTACAAGCGGCTCCGACCGCTGCTGCACGGCGGGCGGACCGTCCGCGTCGACCACCCGGACCCGGCGGCCTGGCTGCACGGCGTCGTCGCGGACGACCGTCGCCACGCCGTCTTCGCCCTCTTCCAGCTGGCGTCCTCGACGGCCTCGGTGGCGGCCCGGATCCGCATCCCCGGCCTCGCCCCCGAGCTGACCTATACCGTGACGGTCCGCCCGGAGTTCCAGGCGGCCTCCGCCCATCCCAGCGCGATGGTGCCGTGGCTCGTCGAGGGGTCGGTCCGCGTCCCGGGGGCGGTGCTTGCCGGCGTCGGTCTGGCGGCGCCTCTTCTCGACCCCGAGCAGTGCCTGGTGCTGGAACTCACCGCCGAGTAGGGCGGATCACCACATGCGGGTGGCCCACGGACCGCGGAGCGGGCGAGGCGCACGCACCGGAGCCCGAGCCGACGCGGA
>NZ_JBEZKL010000077.1:0-35725 GCF_040704695.1 Streptomyces sp. NPDC048411 | reverse complement strand
GCCCGCCGCTACGTGCCGCCGCCCTGGGCCGCGGGCGTTTCGGGCCGGCTACCCGGCCCCGGCCCGCCTTCGCGCAGAGCGCGGCGGTGTCCCCGCACGCCCCCGACGGGGAGGTCGGCGTCGGCCGAGAGTTCCGCGACGGACTGGGACTCGGAGCGGCACAGTGTGAGCAGCGCGCGGTGTTCGGGGCCCAGCTGGGAATCCTCGGAGCTGTCCGGCGCCTGGTCGACGGCGGAGACGAGTGCGATCAGGTCGAAGTGCACTCCGCCCGGGCCCGGTTCGGTCCGCCCGCCCGTCATGGCGTACGGGCGGACCAAGGGCCCTGCTTCGGCGTCGTACCACTGGCTGCCCGGCAGGTCAGGCGGGTCCGGGAAGACCTCGATGAATCCGGGGCCCTCGTTGGTCATGTCCACTGCTGTCTCCGCCCTCTCAGCCGGCCGGGGACGGGGACACGGAGATGCGCGGCGGGGTACGCAGGTGCTCGCCGACCCGTTTGACGAGCCGGGCCATCTCGTAGGCAACCAGTCCGATATCGGCGAAGGCTGTGCTCAGTACGGCAAGGCAGGAACCCTCCCCGGCGGCTGCGACGAAGAGGAAGCCCTCGTCCATCTCGACCATCGTCTGGCGTACCTCCCCGGCCTGGAAGTGCCGTCCGGCGCCCTTCGCGAGGCTGTGGAAGCCGGAGGCGACCGCGGCCAGGTGCTCGGCATCCTCGCGGCTGAGGGCACTGGAGGCTCCCACGGCCAAGCCGTCGCTGGAGAGCACCACAGCGTGCCGCACTTCGCCGACCCGGGCCACCAGATCGTCCAGCAGCCAGTCGAGTTCGCCCGAGTGCCTGCGCGCCTCGGTCCGCTCGTTCGCGATCATGAGTGGTCTCCTTCGGTGCGGGGACGGAGTGCGGTGGTGGTTCGGTGGGGCGCCGCCGCACCTGGGGCGGCGCCGCCGCCGCGTACCCAGCCGTTGCGGTAGGCGGTCATGCGGTCCCTGGCCTGCTCCGGTGTGCGCTCGGCCGGTCCGTCCATGCCGTTCCCGCCGTCGATTCCGGTCGGCTCGGGCCGGGGTTCCTCGCGCAGTTGCGGGACGAGGTTGGCCTGCCGGACCCGGCGGGGAAGTGAGCTGTCGCCCTCCCCCTTGGGTGCGTAGGTCTCCCGGGCTTCCCCGCTCGCGGGGGCTTCCAGGCTCTGGCGGCTTTCCGCCCTCTCCCGGATCCCGCGGGTTCCGGGCTCGGCCCCGGCCGGCTCATCGCTCCGGTCCTCGACCGCTCTGCGGGGGCGTGGGCGCAGCGCGGTGACTCCGGCGGTGGGACCCGTCCGCGACTCCAGCGCAGGCACCGGAACCGGGGCGGGGAACGCGGTCGCCGCCTGCGAACGCGCCGCAAGGGAGCCCGGACCGGTTCCGAACGCCGCCCGGTCGCTCTCCTGCCGACGCTCGACCGATGCCTTCTCCGCTACGGCCTCTTCCCCGCCCGCCGGGAGCGCGTCCTGCAGCAGCACGGTCGGCAGCAGGACCACCGCCGTCGTTCCACCGTACGGCGACGTGCGCAGCTTGACCTTGATGTGGTGCCGGACCGAGAGCCTGCTGACCACGAAGAGGCCGAGCCGGTCGCTGTCGAAAAGGTCGAGTGCCTCCGCCTGCTCGATGCGCCGGTTGGCCTCGCCGAGGAGTTCGTTGCCCATGCCGAGTCCGCGGTCCTCGATCTCCAGGGCGTAGCCGTTGCCGACGGGTTCGCCGGTGATCCGGACCTTGGTGTGCGGTGGCGAGAACTGCGCCGCGTTCTCCACGAGTTCCGCGAGGAGGTGGGTGAGGTCAGCGACCGCCGTACCCTTGACCGCGGCATCCGGCAGTTGCCGCACCTCCACCCGGGCGTAGTCCTCGATCTCGGAGACGGCCGCGCGTACGACACTCGTCAGCGGTACGGACATCCGCCAGGCGCGCCCGGGGGCCGCACCGGACAGGATGATCAGACTCTCCGCGTGCCGCCGCATCCGGGTGGTGAGGTGATCGAGGCGGAACAGGTCGCTGAGTTCGCCGGGATCGTCCGCGCGGCGCTCCATGCTGTCGAGGAGATTGAGCTGGCGATGGACCAGCACCTGGCTGCGGCGGGCAAGGTTGACGAAGACCCCGGAGATGCCGTCGGCGAGTTCGGCGCGTTCGACGGCGGCGCTGAGAGCGGCCCGGTGCACGGTGCCGAGGGCCTCGCCGACCTGGCCGATCTCGTCGTGCGAGGCCGGGCCGGAAGGTGCCTCGGCCTGGATGTCGAGCTCCTCGCCCGCCCTGAGCCGCTGCATCGCACGGGGCAGTTTGCGGCGGGCGATCTCCAAGGCGCTGTTGCGCAGGCTGACGAGTTCGACGACGAGCTCACGACCGATGCGCACAGAGATCACCAGCGAGGCCGCGACAGCGACGCAGCCGAAGAGGACGGCCGCTCCGGACGGACTGAACAGTCCGCGGGTGAGCGGATCGGCGCGTTCCGCAGCACGTTCTGCGGCTCCGGTGCCCATGGTGCGCAAGTGGCTCCGTACGCTCGCCGCGGCCGGATCCCAGTCAGCGGCCGGCACCGCCTGGGCGGCTTCCCGGCCGGGTCGCGCGGTGAGCACCGTGTCCTCGGCATCCTCGATGCGGTGGTAGGCGGACCGGGTGGTGACCTTCTGCCAGACGGTGCGTTCGGTGGCCGGGAGATCGGCGCCCGCGGTCTCGGTGAGGTTTCTGCGGGTCTCCACCGCCCCGGTGAACTGGACCAGTTGGCGGCCGTCGAGGTGCTTGGTGAGGGCGGCTGCGGCGAGCAGTGCGTCCTCGCGGGCCAGCATCTCGTCGACGCGGGCCAGTTCGAGGAGTACGCGGGCGTCGGACCCGAGCGCGTCGTCCTGGATTCCGGTGAGGGCGCCGGAGACACCGAAACCCGCGGTGACTGCCTGGGTGTACCGGTCGTACACGGCGCTCGCGTCCCGCTCCTGGCTCCCCGTGCCCCCATCCGCGCGCAGTTCGTGCGTACGGTCGAGGAACCGGTCGAGCCGTTCGGCGACGCCCGCCGGGAGGCGGCCGGTATCGGCGATGGTGTGATCCTTGTCCAGTCGCAGCGCGGCGAGCGCGGTGTCGGTGCGTTTGGTCTGCTGTTCCAGTGCGGCGGCGTGGGCGCTGCTGGGGTCGGCGGTCTGGACCAGGGCGGCTCTGCGTTCGGCCTGGAGAGCGGTGACAGCGGTGGATATCGGCGATCGTACTTCTTCGTCCGCGAGTTTCAGCTGCCGCAGCCGTGCCACGTCCTGGGCCGTGTTGACCGTGGCGAAGCCCCAGAGAGCCAGCAGCGAGACGACGGGCACCACCAGCAACGAGATGATCTTCGCGCGTACGGTCCTGGGGCGCAGGGCCCGGCGTCCACGTGGCCCCGACGTCTGCTGCGTCAGCAGCAGACGTGCGTCGCGTTCGGCGCTCTCGTCGGCCGGCGGTCCCGCGTGTGCGCGGCGTCCGCGCGCCGCGGGCGCGGAATCGAGCCGGGCGGCATTCGTCGTGCCGGGGTCCGGGGTCGTGCGGGGTGGGCGCATGGCCTCCTCGTTCCGGGTGTGGAGCTGGGCAGGGGCGGAAGGGGGACTGTGCTGTGACGTCAGGGCGTCGCGGACGGAGAGAGGTCGGGGCCGCGGGAGCCACGCCGGGGGCGGGAATCTCGTCCGCGCTGCGCGAGGCGCGTCGAGGCCGCGTCGGTGGCCGGTTCCGTGATGCGCTCGGCGGAGACGTAGGCGGCGCGCTCCCGGGCCGTCGGCGACAGGGCGACGAACGCCGAGGTCAGGAAGAGGTATGAGCCGAGGCCGACGGCGAGGGGAAAGATGAACTGCATCGTCGTGGCCCCGGGGAGTTCGCTGCCGGAGGGGGTGACGCTGACACCGACGGCCATCATTCCGGTGTAGTGCATGCTGCTGACCGCCGCGCCCATGACGAGCGAGGCCAGTGCGACCGCGCGGGATGACTTGATGTTGAGGGCTGCCCAGAGAGCCGCCGTCGCGGCGACGACGGCAATGACCACAGAAAGGACGACCCGCAGGGGGTCGTAGTGGATCGTGCCGTGCAGCCGCAGCGCCGCCATGCCGAGGTAGTGCATGCTGGCCACGCCGAGGCCGGTACCGAACCCTCCGACGGCCAGCGCCCGGGTCCGGTCGCGGCTGTAACCGACGGCGAAGACGCCGCAGCCGACCACCAGCATGGCGCCGAGCAGACTGAGCAAGGTCAGCAGCACGTTGTAGCGGATCTCGGTGCCGGCCACGCCGAAGCCGAGCATCGCGACAAAATGCATCGTCCAGATGCCGGTTCCGAGGGCGGAGGCGGCCGTGATCAGCCAGTTGCGGCGCGAACGGCCGCTCGTGTCCAGTGCGCGCACGGTGCAGCTCAGTCCGAGCGCCGCGCCGATCGCTGCCATCGCGTACGACAGCGCAGGTGTCAGCCAGCCGAAGGTGGCGTGGTCCAGGTGTCCCATGGACCGGGGACGCTAGTCGCCATGGCGGCGCACGTTCGGGGCGCATTTCGAAAGCTGCCGGAATATGACAGAGAGATGATCCGGAACGATCAGGCCGTGCTCGAACATGCACACTACTTCCGTCCGGTTCACTCCGGTTGCCGGTGCGCGATCATGTCCCTATGGCCGATGACCACACACACGTCCAGGACTTCTTCACCACCCGTGCCGCGGACTGGGACACCCGTTTCCCGGACGACGGTCCGGCCTACGCCGCCGCCGTCGAAGCCCTCGGGCTGCGTCCCGGCGGCGCCGTCCTCGACGCGGGTTGCGGTACGGGACGTGCGCTGCCCGCCCTGCGAACCGCCGTCGGTCCGCACGGTACGGTCCTGGGCGCCGATCTCACACCGGCGATGCTGGACGCGGCGGTACAGGCCGGACGCGACCGCAGTGGCCAGCTGCTCCTCGCCGACGTCGCCCGCCTGCCGCTGCGGGCGGGGGTGCTCGACGCGGTGTTCGGTGCCGGGCTGATCTCGCACTTGTCGAACCCCGGGGCGGACCTGGCGGAGCTGGCCCGCGTCGTACGTCCCGGAGGGCAGCTGGCACTGTTCCATCCCATCGGCCGGGCCGCGCTGGCCGCACGCCACGGCCGGCAGATCACGGACGACGATCTGCGGGCCGGGCCCAACCTCCGGCAGCTGCTCGCGCGTTCCGGCTGGCAACTGGTCTCGTACACCGATGAGGACGCACGGTTCCTCGCACTCGCCGTGCGGACGGGCTGACCCGGGCCCGGCTCACCTACGCACGTGCTCACTCGACCGGGGCGCCCGGCCTCCGCTTGTGCGGGATCGGGCAGCCGCCGACGCCGGGGGTCGGGAACGTACCGAGCTCGCCGACCTCGTAACCGTCCGGATAGCCCTTGATCTCCGGGTTCTGGCGCGCATAGTGCGCGGTGGACCGGGGCGGCAGCAGTCGCACGGCCCTCGCCCGCAGCCGCAGCGCACCGCGGGTGAGATGGCGTGCGACGGGGCCCGGTCGTTCGTAACGGAACGCCCGCAGCAGCGCATCGTCGAGGAGTGCGAGGCTGGCCTTGCGTACGACGGGTGCGAGCGGACCCGGATACCAGGAGCCCATCAGTGCCAGCGTGGCGTCGGAGACGCTGCGCGCCCCTTCGTCCCAGCCGAAGTGCTCGTCCTCATACGTGTCGAGCGTGCGCTCGAATTCCTCGAAGGTCTGCGGCACGTCCTTGATGCCCATGTGCGCGCCCAGAGTGCGGTAGTAGACGGCGAACGCCCGCAGTTCGTGATCGGAGAGGCGGCGCCAGCCGTAGCTGCCGATCCAGCGCTTCGGAACCACAACGAACGTACACAGCACATAGCGCATGTCGTCATTGCTGATGTCGTAGCTGCGGTGCATCTGGTTGATCCGGCGGATCGCCGTGCGCCCCGGGTCGCTGTCGAAGCCGTGCTCCACCACGGTGTCGAGGAGCAGCGCGGTGTCGTCGTACCGTCTCTGTGAACGATCTGTCAGCTCAGCCGTTTCGGCGAGGAGTCGGCCGATGCTGGGGACCGCATACGTGCGGTACAGGGCCAGTTCGAGCGCACGGGTGATGTCCCAGGGGAACTCGTACGTCGCCGTGAGCCGGTAGATCTCCAGGAAGTCCCGCTCCGGATCGAGCCGCCTGATCTCCCTCAGCCGGTCGTATCGCTTCACCGCGTTGCCCCCGTTCCTCGATCGAAGGTCAAACTCTACGCGGAAAGGGAAGACCGTAAGTATGTACGACCGCACCACGCGTGCACGGCTCCCCGAAAGGCGGTCCCCCATGATCGACATGTTCATCAGTCTGCGGAAGGCTGTGTCACCTGGCCGGAAGGGTGAGCGGCCGGCGCCGCCGCGCGAGGAACGGCAGCGCAAACAGCACAATCTGTTCGACGCGGCCGCCACCTATGTCTCGGCTTGCGTGGACGACGACCAGGACCGGATGGACGAAGCGAGCGGCTGGGTGTCACCGGAGGCGCTCTCCTTCGGGGTGAACGAACTGGCCTGCCGGGCGGTCACCGCGCTGGCGCGGGAGACCGGCCAGTCGCCGCAGACCGTGGCCCGTACGCTGCTCGGCCTTCCCGCCGACTGAACCGCGTCGTTCGCTCGCCGACGGCGCGGTGGGTCCCGCCTTGTCAGGGCCTCGACGGCCGCGTTACCCACTGGTTAAGGTGCGCCGACGGAAAACGATGAGGGATGAGGAGGGTGCTGTGGCCGGGACGGACGACACAGTCGCCGACGAGGACGCACTGTATGTGCTGACCGCGGTGCTGCTGACACCCGCGCAGTTCCCGAGCGTGCTCGGGGACGACTACCCGGCGGCCTGCGCGGCACTCGGCCTCGAACCGTACGCCGAGGGTTACGGGCTGGTTCTCGGGCAGGACGACGGCGGGGCCCGGTGGACCGTCGTCGTCGATGATGTGTCCCTGGTTGCCGTCGCGATCGCCTCCTGGGACTGCGGTATGGAGTACGACCTCTCCCCCGACGACCGTTCGGTGGTCTGCGCGCTCCCTGGCTGGCCGCTGGCGCTGGCGGTCGCCGCGCCGGGGGTACCGGCGCCGCACGACCCGCTGCCGGACCCGGAGGCCGAGGGAACCGATCTGCCGCCGCTGAGCCCTCCCGACACGGAATCGTGGGGGCCTCCGCAGCGGCGGCTGGGCGCCGACGAGATCGCGTTGCAGTGGGCGGCGTGGCGCGAGCAGATCGATGACGCCACGGCGTTCGCGGATCCGGACGTCGCGGGCAGTGCCGATGACACAGAAGGCGAGAACGCCGCAGACGTCGCGCACGCTTCGGACCCCACGGGCTCCGCGGACGAGGAGGGCGCGGGAGACCCGGATACCGACGGAGGCACCGACGCGGACGCCTCCCCCGACACTTTCACTGCCGATACCGATGAAGAGCGCCCGGCCGACGACACCGTGTCCGCCGGCGTCCATCCCGGTGTCCGACGCGCGCTGGCAGAAGCCCATGCCTACGTGGACAGCCCACCGCCGATCGGACGTATCCGCTCCTCGTTCGCCCCCGGTGACGCCCGCACGCTGCGGGCCGACGGCCCCGGCTGGTCCCTGATCGCCCGGACCGACGACATCGCGTTCATCCTGCTGGACGAGGAACCCGGCGAGGTCCTGCCGGTCGGCCGCGGGGCGGAGCTGCCCGGTCTACTGAAGGCACTCGACGCGCTCGCCGTGCGACCGGCCTGAGTCCCGGCGCCCACTCCACGACCGGGCCGAGGGCGCTCGCAGCGCCTGCTCCGTCCCGGCGTGCGCCGCCGGGTCGCGAGTCGGCCTGTGGTTGAGCCGGGGGCTCCGCCCGCCACCTGCGCGGCCCTGCTGCCCTGTCCGCTCCGTCGGCCTCTACACACGCTCCAGCGGTCGGTGCGGTTCGGCGGGAAGTTCGACCACGACCCGGTCGCCGGGCCGGACCACCCCGCCGGTCATGACGATGCTCATGATCCCGGCCTTGCGCACGATGTTGCCCGCCTCGTCACGGCCGACGACCTGCTTGAGCAGCCCTTCCTGAAAGGTGTCGATCTGCAGGCACGGGTTGCGCAGACCCGTGACCTCGACGACGGCCTCGTCGCCGAGGTGCAGCAGCGTGCCCACAGGCAGCGCGAGGAGATCGACGCCACGCGTGGTGACGTTCTCCCCGAGGTCACCGGGGGCGACCTCGAAGCCCTCTGCACGCAGCTCGTCGAAGAGTTCCTCGTGGATGAGATGAACCTGGCGCAGATTCGGCTGGGTGGGGTCCTGTGCGACGCGGGAACGGTGCTTCACCGTGACTCCCGCATGAACATCACCCTCCACTCCGAGTCCGGTCAGCAGGGTAACGGTCTGGCGGTTCGGCTTGGTGAATGAGTAAACCCCGCTACTGCTCACCACGGTGACGGTCCCGCTCATCTACGAAGAACCCCTTTCAGCGGCCTATTTCCTTACGCGTGATCCTGCGGAGCCTGCGCCGCTGGGAGGGATCCAGCATCAGGTAGGCCACCGTCGGCACTCCGATCAGCACCAGCAGCGACAGCCAGAATCCGATGAACGGCATCAGGATGACTGCCGCGACGACTCCCCCGATGGCAATCTTTGCGCTGTTCGACATCGTCCACGCCTCCTACGCGGCTCACGCCGCTCCTGATGTGAGAACGCCTGCGCGTCCCCTTCGGTTCCAGCCCGCAGCGGCGGGCCTCCCGCCGGGTCACCGCAGCGGTGCGCCGACCTCGTGCATGTGCTGCAGCGCCTGCCGGTAGGACTCGATGAGTCCGGTCTCCGCGTACGGCATGCCGAGCGCCTCGCAGTGGGCGCGCACCAGGGGCTGTGCCCGGCGCAGATGGGGGCGGGGCATGCTCGGAAAGAGGTGGTGCTCGATCTGGTAGTTGAGCCCGCCGAGGAACCAGTCGGTGAGGACAGCGCCGCGCACGTTGCGCGAGGTGAGGACCTGCCGCTGAAGGTGCCCCCAGCCCCTGCCGTCGGGATCGGGCATCTCCATGCCCTTGTGGTTCGGCGCGAAGGCCATGCCCAGGTGGAGCCCGAAAAGTGCATGGTGCACGAGTGCGAAGACGACGGCCTTGCCGGGGGACATGACGGTGAGGAGCAGCGTCGCGTACAACCCGAGGTGGGTGACGAGGAGGGCTGCCGAGAGGGCCCGCTCACGGGCCGGCTGCTGCCGCAGGTACTGGAAGCCGGAGATCTTGAGGGCGATGCCTTCGAGAAGCAGCATCGGGAAGAACAGCCGGGCCTGGTTACGGGTCAGCCAGCGGGCGAAGCCTTCGCGCTGGGCCGCCTGCTTCTGGGTCCATACGAGGGCGCCGACGCCGACGTCCGGGTCCTTCTCGATGTGGTTGGGGTTGGCGTGGTGGCGTACGTGTTTGTCGTTCCACCAGGCCTCGTTCATGCCGAGGAGCAGATTGGCGTGGATCAGGCCGATGATCCGGCTCGCCTTTCGGTCGCCGGTGATCTGGGCGTGTCCGGCGTCATGGCCGACGAACGCCGTGCGGGCCCAGAAGACCGCCAGCGGCAGGGCGAGCAGCAGGGTCCACCAGGTGTCGCCGAGGAGGGCCAGGCCGGTCGTCACGGCGCCCAGGGCGAGGAGGTTGGCCGCGATGCGTGCCGCGTACCAACCGGTGCGCTGTTTCAGGAGTCCGTGTGCCTTGACGGCCCGCAGGAGAGGCGCGAAGTCGCTCCCGGAAGCTCCGGTGCCTCGCCCGAGTCCCGCCGGTGCGGCAGTTCCGGTGCCTGGGGCGTCTCGCGCTCCTCCGGCACTGTTCGCACTGCGGGCACGGTCGCGGGTGCGGTCCGCGACGGTGACTACGGCCTCGGGCATGACGTCTCCGGTCTCTGGGAGGCTTGAAATCTGCTCTGACCTGTTGAAACGTACGGGCGGAGGCCACACGCCAACCATGGCGCCACCACCCGTGATTCCGGGGGGCAGCCCCCTCCCCACAGGGGGGTGCTGGCTACACCCGACAGCCCACAGACGCCCATGGAAGTGATGTGGATCATGGCAATCGCGCTTCCGGTCACCGCCGCCGTGGAGTACCCTCGGCGACCTTGGCACCCACTAGTCAAATTTGAGGAATCCGACATCGCCGTGCACAGGCTTCCCGCGCCGTCTCCCGCCGAGATCTCCGCGCTCTCCCGCTGCTCCGTCGTCTTCCTGCCCTCGGACCCCGCCCGCACCGGCCGGGTCGCCTTCTGCCATCCGGACGGCAGCAGCCCGCCCGACGCCCCGGGGACGGTCGGGGAACTGACCGTCGTCGGGGCCGATGCCCGCCCGTACCGCGTTCCGGCCCTGCTGCTGCCCGTGCGCGACGCCCTGCCCGTTCTGACCCGCGCGCGGGCCGTCGCGCACTCCCATCCCGCGGCGGCGTTCTGGGGCGCTGCCGCACTCCTCGCCCTCCAACTCGCCGCCCGCGGACTGCTGCTGCCGGGGTTGAGCGCCACGGACCACGACGCCTGGCGGACCGGTCCCCTGGCTGCCGCCGATCTCGACCGGATCCGTAACCTCGCGGCTTCCATGCCCCCCACCGCCCATGCGGTGCCGCTCGACAAGGACGCCGAGCTCGTGCTGCTGCCGGAGCCGGAGCGGCTGCTACGCGCATTCCTGGACGCGGTCGCCGACGGCTTGCCGCGCACGCCCGCAGCGGTGTTCGCCACGGGCAGCCCGGCGTTCGCCGTCGACACGCCGCAGCTGCTGCCGGACCGTCGTGGCTGGGCCGCGGATGTCGCGGCCGGGCACGACGCGGGAGTACGGCTCTCGCTGCGTATCGAGCTGGCCGGTCCTCCCGGGGTGCACGAGGACACCGAGCCGGGTGTCGGACCGTCCTTCCGCGCGGTCCTGCAGATCCACAGCGTCAGCGATCCGACACTGGTCGCCGATGCCGCCGACGTCTGGGCGGGCAACCCACCGGCCGCGGCGGCGTTCGGTCCTCGGGCCCGGATGGACGCCCTCCTCGCGCTGCGCCGCGCCGCCCACGCCTGGCCGCCGCTGACCCCGCTGCTGTCGGCCGCCGTACCGGATTCCGTCGATCCGGCCGATGAGGAGATCACCGAACTGCTCGGCCCTGCCGCACGGGCGCTCGCCGCGACCGGGGTCCAGGTGCACTGGCCCAAGGAACTCGCCCGTACCCTCACCGCACGTGCGGTGATCGGCCCGCCGGACGACGAGAACGGTGGCGACGGCGACGGCGAATCCCGCAACGGGCGGTCCGCGTCGGACACCCCGTCGTTCCTGTCCACCGACGCGCTGCTGGCGTTCAACTGGTGGTTCGCGCTCGGCGACCAGAAGCTGAGCCGAGCCGAACTGGACCGCCTGGCCGAGGCCAGCAGGCCGATCGTCCGACTGCGCGACCAGTGGGTGCTCATCGACCCCGAGGAGGCGCGCCGCGCCCGCGAGGCGCAGGACCACAAGGTCACACCGATCGACGCGCTCGGCGCCGTACTGACCGGTTCCACCGAGGTCGACGGCCGCAGGGTCGACGTACGGGCGACCGGCTGGCTCGCCCGGCTGCGGTCCAGGCTCGCCGAACCCGAGTCGGGCGAGCAGCAGACGATCGGTCAGCCGGCCGCGCTCGCCGCGACGCTGCGGGACTACCAGCTGCGCGGTCTGAACTGGCTGCACACCATGACCTCGCTCGGCCTCGGCGGCTGTCTGGCCGACGACATGGGTCTGGGTAAGACCATCACGCTCATCGCGCTGCATCTGCACCGGCAGAGCGTCGACGAGGCGGCCGGACCGACCCTGGTGATCTGCCCGGCCTCGCTGATGGGCAACTGGCAACGGGAGATCGAGAAGTTCGCCCCCAGCACGCCGGTGCGCCGCTTCCACGGCGCGTCCCGCAGCCTGGAGGGCCTGGTGGACGGTGAGTTCGTCCTCACCACGTACGGCACGATGCGGCTCGACGCGGCGAGGCTCGCCGAGGCCGGGTGGTCGATGGTGGTCGCCGACGAGGCACAGCACGTCAAGAACCCGTACTCGGCGACCGCGAAGCAGCTGCGGACGATCAATGCGCGAGCCCGGGTGGCACTCACCGGCACCCCGGTGGAGAACAACCTCTCCGAACTGTGGGCGATCCTCGACTGGACGACGCCCGGGCTGCTGGGCCGGCTCGGCACGTTCCGCACCCGGTACGCGCGGGCCGTGGAGGACGGCAGCGACCCGGCGGCGGCCGAACGACTCGCCGCGCTGGTCCGGCCATTCCTGCTGCGGCGGCGCAAGTCCGATCCGGGCATCGCTCCGGAACTGCCGCCGAAGACGGAGACGGACCGTGCGGTGTCACTGACGGCGGAACAGACCGGTCTGTACGAGGCGGTGGTTCGGGAGACCCTGGCCGAGATCGCCGGCGCGGACGGGTTCGCCCGGCGCGGCCTGGTGGTGAAACTACTGACGGCGCTGAAGCAGATCTGCAACCACCCGGCGCAGTACCTCAAGGAGGAGCGGCCGCGGATCGCGGACCGTTCGGGAAAGCTGGAGCTCCTGGACGAACTGCTCGACACGATCCTCGCGGAGGATGCGAGCGTGCTCGTGTTCACCCAGTACGTACAGATGGCACAGCTGCTGGAACAGCATCTGGCGGCGCGCGGAGTGCGTACTCAGTTCCTGCACGGCGGCACGCCGATCGCCGAACGCGAGGCCATGGTGGACCGGTTCCAGGCCGGCGAGGCCCCCGTCTTCCTGCTGTCGCTGAAAGCGGCGGGTACGGGGCTCAACCTCACCCGGGCCGGCCATGTCGTGCACTTCGACCGCTGGTGGAACCCGGCGGTGGAAGCACAGGCCACCGACCGCGCGTACCGCATCGGGCAGACCCAGCCGGTGCAAGTGCACCGCCTGATCGCCGAGGGAACGATCGAGGACCGGATCGCCGACATGCTGGCCCGCAAACAGGGTCTCGCGGATGCGGTGCTCGGTTCCGGCGAGTCGGCGCTGACAGAACTGACCGATGCGGAACTGGCGGATCTGGTGGAGTTGCGAGGGGGCGCGCGATGAGTGACGGCTATGAGAACGACGCATACGAGATCGACGGGTACGAATCCGACGACATCGCCGCTGAGGAGCCGGTGCCGGAACAGGAACGTACCTTCGCCGCCCTGCCGCCGGCGCAAGGCCGCGGTTTCGCCGAGTCCTGGTGGGGCCGGGCATGGCTGAAGGCCCTTGAGGACACGGCGCTGGACGGCCAACAGGTCAAGCGGGGGCGCCGGTTCGCCCGTGAGGGGCGGGTCGGCGCGGTCTCCGTACGGCCCGGTCGGATCACCGCGGTCGTCCAGGACCGGGACTCGACCGCGTACCGCAGTGATGTGCTGCTTCAGCAGCTGAGCGAGGAGGAGTGGGACCGGTTCCTGGACATGGCCGCCGACCGGGCCGGGCACATCGCCGCACTGCTCGACCGGGAGATGCCACCGCATCTGGTGGAGGACGCGGCGGCGGCCGGAGTCGATCTGCTGCCGGGCATCGGGGATCTGGATCCTGAGTGCACGTGCGAGGCATGGGACCACTGTCCGCACTCCGCCGCCCTCTGCTACCAGGTCGCACGGCTGCTGGACCAGGACCCGTTCGTACTCCTGCTGATGCGCGGGCGCGGCGAACGGCGGCTGCTCGACGATCTCCAGGTGCGGATCGCGGTCCGTGCCGCGGAACGGGAACCCGCGGAGTCCTCCGCCGCGGAGAACCGTCACGTGCGCGGCGTACGGGCCGACGAGACGTTCGCCGCGCGGGACATCCTGCCGCCACTGCCCGCTCCCCCGCCGCTGCCCGCGGAGCCAGGTCCCGCCCCGTCGCTGCGCACGGAGACCGACCCGGAGCCCGGTCTCGACCCGGCGGCGCTGGAGATCCTGGTGACGGACAGTGCGGTACGCGCCTACCGGATGCTGGCGGACGCCCTTGCGCCGGGCCACGAACAGCAGCCGGTGCAGTACGAGTTGACGCCTGAGCAGGACGCGGTACGGCTGGTCGCCGACGCCCGCCCCGAGCCGGGGATCGTGATGTTGCTGAGCACCGGATCGGGGCGGCAGCGAGCCGAACTCGACGCGGCGGTGCGAGCCTGGGGTTACGGCGGGGCAGCCGCGCTCGCGGTGCTCGAGGAGGAATGGGCGCCCGATTCGGAGTCCCTCGCCAGGGCTCGTGCGCGGCTCGCCGAGGCGTGGGAGGACGGCGAGCGCCCGCAGTTGCGGGCGGCGGGCAACCGCTGGACCGTTGCGGGTGGCGGCGTACAGCTTCGGTACGGACGGGACGGGCGCTGGTGGCCGTACCGCAAGGAACGTGGTCGCTGGAACCCGGCGGGCCCGGCGGACGACGATCCGGCGGCGGTGCTGGCGGCCGTGCTCGGCGACGGTCAGGTCCTGGCGGGCGGGTCAGTGACAGAGGCGTGATCGGACGCCGCCGTGGCGACGGCCCGCGGGTCCTTCGGCCCGGGGATCGGGTGCTTGATCGGGCGTCTGCGCAGGTGGCGGCGGAGGAGGTGCCGGGGATGAGGGCGGTGGTGGGCGAGCGATGCGGCAGCAAGGCCGGGGCGACCTGCTGCGGTGCGGCGGGCGGCGACCTTGGTGAGTGTCCCGGACTGGAGCGGCCCTCTGGTCACAAGCCTCCTGGCGGCTGTCAGTCAAAATCCGTCGGAAAGAATCCAGTGTCCTGAGTCAGTAATTCGTCGGCAGTACGAGGCCAGTGAGTCGAGGATCTGGTCGGCGGTCTTTGTCCATTGACGTGCTCGGGCCGGTGAACGCCGTGGTGGTGCTGGTCGCCTCCGCCCACGACAACGCCGCCGGCACCGCGTTGCTGGACAAGGTCGCCGCCGGGACCGCCATGGTCAGGAAGGCCCTGGTGGACTCATCGAGACATCACTGACGGCTGTCGAGTTGCCGCGCCCCTTCATGGCTGATCCGCCTTCCTCACGCCCCGAACCCCCACCTTCCGCTCCGCTAACGACTTTCGACTTCCCACGGTCTTCCGCCACTCGCGCGGCGCCCGTACGGTAGGGCGCGCGAGACGCTCGGCCGTACATCGGACAACACATTCCGGTCAGCGGACCAGAGGGGGTCACGGGGTGTCGGGGGAATCGGGTTCGGGGCTGTTGCGCGATGCCGTAGGTCTGCGCGACGTTCTTTTCCAGAGCATCACGGCGATGGCGCCCGCCGCTGCCATCGCCGCATCCATACCGTCGGGTGCCGCGTTCGCCGGCGGCAGTCTGCCGCTGTCCGTGCTGGTGGCGCTGGTGGCCTGTCTGTTCACCGCGTCGTGTGTCGCGGAACTGGCCCGCCATCTGCCCGCGGCCGGTTCGGTCGCCACATACTCCGCGCAGGGCCTGCATCCGGCCGTCGGCTTCCTCGCCGGCTGGGGCTATGTCTTCGTCGAGGCGCTGGTGCCGGCACTGCTGTTGCTGCAGCTCGGCTTCACCACGGCGGGCACGCTGCACCAGGAGTGGTCGTCCTACCCGGCGGACCTGTGGTGGCCGTGGTCGCTGCTGGGTGCGGTGATCATCGCACTTGCCGGCTACTTCGGGGTACGGGCGTCTGCCCGATTCGGCACCGTCCTCGGCATCTTCGAGGTGCTGGTCTTCGTCGCATTCGCGGTGCTGCTGATCGGGAAGGCCGGTTCGGACAACACGCTGTCGGTCTTCGGTACGTCGCACACCGCGGACGGCTTCGACGGGATCAGCGGAATCTTCGCCGGCTCGGTCTACACCGTGCTGGCGTTCGCGGGCTTCGAGGCGGCGGCGCCGCTCGCCGAGGAGACGAAGAACCCGCGGCGCACCATGCGACGGGCGGTGCTGGGCGCCGCGCTGTCGATCGGCCTGGTGTACATCCTCACCACGTACGCCATGTCCGTGTACTTCGGGCCCGACCGGTTCGCCGGGTTCGGCTCCTCGGGGGCGGCGTCGTGGGAAGGCGTGGCGCGCGCCTCGTTCGGGCTGTTCTGGGTCCTGCTCTTTCTCGCCGTCGTCAACTCGACCGTGGCCAATGCCAATGCGTGCGCGAACGTGTCGACGCGCACGGCCTTCGCGCTCGGCCGTATCGGCGTGTTCCCGCAGGCGTTCGCGCGGCTCCATCCGCGCCGCCGCTCGCCCGTCACCGGTGTGGCCGTGCAGTTCGTGATCGCGGTCGGTGCGGCGCTCGGGCTCGGCTTCGGCTATGACCCGGTGACTGCGTTCGTCCTCCTGGCGACCGTCATCGTCACCGTGATCATCGGCGTGTACATCGTCGTCAACCTGGCCTGCGCCGGGTACTTCCTGCGCCGGCGCCGCGAAGCGTTCAACCCCGTACTTCACCTTCTCTTCCCGGTGCTGGGCATCGCGGCGTTCATACCGGCGCTGCTGACGGCCGCCGGGATCCCGGCCTTCGACTTCGTCTCGGAGCTCAGCGCCCCCGTCTCGTACGCCGGTCCGGTCGTCGGTGTCTGGATGCTCATCGGCGTCGTTGTGCTGGTGGTACTGGTGCGCAGACATCCGGAGCGGGTGGCCCAGACCGGACGGATCCATCTGGACGAGGTACCGGAGGCCGTCGTCGATATCGGAACAGGAGCAGAACAGCGATGAGCGACCCGCGGATCCTGACTGTGCGCCCCAAGGAGGGCGAGTACGCCTGGACCTTCGGCGGTGCGGCGCCGGTGGCCCGGATCGAGCCCGGCACCTTCCTCGATGTGTACACGGAGGACTGCTTCGCGGGCCGGGTGCGCTCCGAGAAGGACCTGGTCTCCGCCGTCTGCGAGTTCCCGTTCCTCAACCCTCAGACCGGTCCTTTCCATGTGGTGGGGGCGGAGCCGGGCGACACGGTCGCGGTGCACTTCGTGTCGATCGAACCGGCCAGGGACTGGGCGGCGTCCACGACCGTGCCGCTGTTCGGGGCCCTGACCTCCACCCATATGACGGCGTCGTTGCAGGCCCCGCTGCCGGAGGTGGTGTGGATGTGGCAGCTGGACCGGGCGCGCCGCACCTGCCTGTTCAGCGCCCGGGACAGCGACATCCAGGTCGAACTGCCGATGGATCCGATGCACGGCACGGTCGGGGTGGCTCCGGCCAATCTGGAGGTGCGGTCCGCGCTGGTTCCCGACGCGCACGGCGGGAACATGGACACGCCCGAGATGCAGGCCGGGGTCACCTGCTATCTGGGCGTCAATGTCGACGGCGCGCTGCTGAGTCTGGGCGACGGACACGCCCGCCAGGGCGAGGGCGAGACCTGTGGGGTCGCGGTGGAGTGCGCGATGAACACCGTGGTCCTGGTCGAGCTGCTGAAGGGAGTGGCGACGCCGTGGCCGCGGATCGAGTCGGACACCCATCTCATCTCGACCGGATCCGCCCGCCCTCTCGAAGACGCCTTCCGCATCTCGCAGTTGGACCTGGTGCAGTGGCTGGCACGCGACTACGGGCTTTCCGAGCTCGACGCGTACCAACTGGTCAGCCAGGCCGGTGAAGCACCGCTGGCGAACGTCTGCGACACCAACTACACCTGCGTGGCGAAGATTCGCAAGGACTGGCTGCCCGCGGGTGATCCTCATCGTGGACTGCACCGACACCTCCGTGAGACCGCTATCCCGCTCCGCACCCCCTGACTCTGTACACCGTCTCCCCGTTCCCCTCCCCCCACAGGAGCGTTGATGCACCGCAGAAGGATTCTTCAGGGCGCTGCGGCGACCGCCGCGGCGGCTCTGCTGCCGGCTTCCACCCGTGCCATGGCTTCAGCGGAGGCGGGCAGCACCGACTACCCGGTCGCGCATTGGACGCCCGCTTCCACGTCCAACTACACGGCATCGACGCGCCCTTCGGCCTATCCGGTGCAGTTCGTGATCATCCATGTCACGCAGGAGAACTTCTCGGACACGATCGGCATCTTCCAGAATCCGGCGAAGCGGGTCTCCGCACACTATGTGGTGCGCTCGGCGGACGGGTACGTCGCGCAGTGCGTACGGGAGCAGAACATCGCCTGGCACGCGGGCAATTGGGACTACAACACCCGCAGCGTCGGCATCGAGCACGAGGGCTGGGTCGATCAGCCGGCGTACTTCACCAACGCCCTGTACGAGAAGTCCGCTCTACTGACCGCTTCGGTCTGCGACCGCTACGGCATCCCCAAGGATCGCGCGCACATTCTCGGTCACGCCCAGGTCCCGGGCACCGACCACACCGATCCCGGCCCCAACTGGGACTGGGTGCGCTACATCCGCCTCGTCAACCTCTACAGCACCGGCTGACCCCGCGACGGGTCCGATTACTCTCCGCACCGAGGTTGTCGCCGAGCCCGGCTGCGACGACGATGGGGGTGCACGAGTCCCCGGGACGGGAGAGTGAGTTGACGGACCCCTGGGTGGCGCTGACCGCCGACGCGGACCCCGGCGAACGGCTCGGCGAACTGCGCCACGCACACGAGGTGTTCACCACCGCGGGACGGCTGGAACGGCCAGTACGCTCCGTGGTCGGCGAGTCGTGGCGGCGCTCCGCGCGGGCCCGGGTCAGCCCGGACGGTGCGGCCCTGGTCGAGCTGGGCCCGGACGAAGTCGGGCCCTACCGGGAGGGCCATCCCCTCGCCCGCGCCATGCCGGTGATCCGTGAACTCATGGGTGCGTACGCGACGGATGGCGAACATCTCCTCGCGGTGTGCGACGCGCACGGCCGACTGCTCTGGGTCGAAGGGCACGAGACGACCCGCCGACGCGCCGGCCGGATGAACTTCGTGGAGGGTGCCCGCTGGTCCGAGTCCGTGGCCGGGACGAACGCGCCGGGGACGGCGATCGCCGTGAACCGTCCGGTCCAGGTGTTCGCCGCCGAGCACTTCCTGCGCCCGGTCCAGCAGTGGACCTGCGCCGCGGCGCCACTGCACGACCCGCACACGGGACGGGTGCTGGGCGCCGTCGACATCACCGGCGGCAACCGGCTCGCCCATCCGCACAGCCTGGCGTTCGTCCAGGCGGTGGCGCGCGCCGCCGAGTCCCAGCTCGCCCTGCTCGCACCCGAACCAGCCGCGGAGTCCGTACAGCTGAGCGCGCTCGGCCGGGACGAGGCGCTGCTCGTCGCCGGCGGCCGCAAGATCCGGCTCAGCAGGCGGCACAGCGAGATCCTGGTGGCACTCGCCCGTCACCCGGAGGGCCTCGGAGGCGACGAACTACTCGTCGAGCTGTACGAGGACGAGTCGGTGACCCCGGTGACACTGCGGGCCGAACTCTCCCGGCTGCGAAAGCTGCTCGGCCCCGAACTGCTGCTTTCCCGCCCCTACCGGTTCGCCGCTCCGGTCGACGCCGACTTCGACGGCGTGGCGCGCAGACTGGCGTCCGGTGCGTTGGCGGCGGCGCTCAGCGCGTACGCGGGGCCGCTGCTGCCGGGCTCGCAGGCACCGTCCGTCGTCCGGCTGCGGCGCCGTCTCGACGATCAGCTGCGGGCCTCGCTGATCGCGCGCGGCGACCCGGGGCTGCTGGCGGACTGGGCGTACAGCCCCTGGGGCGAGGACGACCTGCCGGTGTGGCAGGCGCTCGCCGCGGCGGCACCTCCCGGACAGCGGCCGGCGCTGCTGGCAAGGGCCCGCACGCTCGACGCCGAACAGCGCTGACATCTCTGCTGTCCGGCGCAACGAGGTTGCAACGTTCCCGTCCCTAGCCTCGCGCCGAGGGCCGTCCAACGGCGGGCGGCACCGGATCCGGGAGGCCACAGAGATGACCCGTTACGCTGCGCCGGGCACCGAGGACGCCATCGTCTCGTACGAGTCCCGCTACGACCACTGGATCGGCGGTGCGTACGTCCCGCCTGCCCGCGGCCAGTATTTCGAGAACCCTAGCCCGGTCAACGGGCGCCCGTTCACCGAGGTCGCCCGCGGCACCGCCGAGGACGTCGAACGCGCCCTGGACGCGGCCCACGCCGCCGCCCCCGCCTGGGGCGCCACCGCGGCCGGCGAGCGCGCCTCGGTCCTCAACCGGATCGCGGACCGGATGGAGGCGCACCTCGAGGAGCTGGCGGTCGCCGAGAGCTGGGACAACGGCAAGCCGGTACGGGAGACCCTGGCCGCCGACATCCCGCTCGCGATCGACCACTTCCGATACTTCGCGGGCGCGTTGCGCGCACAGGAGGGCTCGCTCAGCGAGATCGACGACGACACCGTCGCGTATCACTTCCACGAGCCGCTCGGCGTGGTCGCCCAGATCATCCCGTGGAACTTCCCGATCCTGATGGCGACGTGGAAACTCGCCCCGGCGCTCGCCGCGGGCAACGCGGTGGTCCTCAAGCCCGCGGAACAGACCCCGGCGTCGATTCATGTGTGGCTGAGCCTGGTCGCCGATCTGCTGCCGCCGGGTGTCGTCAACATCGTCAACGGCTTCGGCGCGGAGGCGGGCAAGCCTCTCGCATCCAGCCCGCGCGTCGCAAAGATCGCCTTCACCGGCGAGACCACGACGGGGCGGCTGATCATGCAGTACGCGTCCGAGAACATCAAGCCGGTGACACTGGAACTGGGCGGCAAGTCCCCGAACATCTTCTTCGACGACGTCTGGTCGGCCGACGACGACTTCCGCGACAAGGCCCTCGAAGGGTTCACCATGTTCGCCCTCAACCAGGGCGAGGTCTGCACCTGCCCGTCGCGGGCGCTGATCCAGCGCGGGCACTACAGCGAGTTCCTGGAGGCGGGCATCGCCCGCACCGAGCAGATCGTGCCCGGCCACCCGCTGGACACAGACACGATGATCGGCGCCCAGGCCTCCAACGACCAGCTGCAGAAGATCCTTTCGTACCTGGACATCGGCCAGCAGGAGGGCGCGAAGGTCCTGTCGGGCGGACAACGGATCGAGTACGACGGAGAACTGGCGGGCGGCTACTACGTCCAGCCGACGATCTTCGAGGGCGACAACCGGATGCGGGTCTTCCAGGAGGAGATCTTCGGCCCGGTCGTCGCCGTGACGTCCTTCTCGGACTTCGACGACGCCATCAAGACGGCGAACGACACGCTGTACGGTCTCGGGGCGGGCGTCTGGACCCGGGACATCAACACCGCGTACCGGGCGGGCCGGTCGATCCAGGCAGGCCGGGTCTGGACGAACTGCTACCACGCGTACCCGGCTCACGCCGCCTTCGGCGGCTACAAGCAGTCCGGCATCGGCAGGGAGAACCACAAGATGATGCTTGAGCACTATCAGCAGACGAAGAACCTCCTGGTGTCGTACTCGCCGAAGAAGCTCGGCTTCTTCTAGGCACAGAAAAAGGGCGCCTGACCAGGCAAGATGCCCGTCAGGCGCCCTCCGCAGCGCACGGCCAAGCGGTAAGTCGAGATGCGCCCTTACTCCCAATATCTCCCACTGGTATCCCAGCTCTGACCAGCAGTTCCGGGGCATTTCCGGGCCAAGGTCCCGCTAAGTCGCCCTCCGCGTCGCCCATCGGCGCCTCCCACCGCTTCATGGACTCCTCGATCAGCCGGTTCGCATGGTTCCGCGCTTCGGCCAGGAACTTGGCGTAGTAGCGGAAGAGGACCTGGATGCCTTGTCCGGCGCGGCGCGCGCACTCGGCGGGGTCGACTCCGGAGGCCAACCGGAACGAGATGCCGGCGTGGCGCAGGTCGTAGGGGCGCTTCGCCAGCTCAAGGGCGTGCTCGTCAAGGGCAAGAGCAGCCTCACGCGCTCGCCCCCAGGTAATGCCGTACGCCGAGGCATCGATGTGGTTCCCCGCTGCGTTACGGAAGAGACGTCCGTCGGGTGCCACTCCAAAGGTTCCTATGTGCTCGCGCAACATGCGGACGAACACTGGTGGGATAGGAACCGGTCGCGTGGCCTTGGCTGCTCGCCGTTTCAGGGAGTGGATCTCATGACAGCGCCGTCATCCGTCCACTCCTTACCTGCAGTCACCACACCACCCTTCAGGTTCAGAAGTCCCCAGCCGCTCGTTGGCAGGCGGCACTGAGATTTCTGCAGGTGGATGACCTCCGCCAGACGCATGGCGGCGTAGTACATGCAGCCGAAGAAGGCGTACAGGTGAGGGCCACGGCCCGGCAGGGCCTTGACGGCGGCAAGAAGTCGGGCGACCTGAGCCGGGTTCGGTACGCAGTCGGGATCGACTTCGTCAGCGACTTCCGGTCCCGTCCAGCGAAGGCCGTTCAGCGGGTTCTGTGCGAAGTATCCGCGTTCGACGGCTACTCCGAACACCTCGTTGACCGCCGCCCTCTTTCGATTCACGGTCTTGGCGGCAGCAGCCGCCCCGTCGCAAGAATGCGACATGATTGACGACCAGTCCGGCCGCAGCATTGGCGGGCACGAGGCCGCCGGCAGTGCTTCGGCTCCGGGCGTTCGCTCCGGGAGGTCGACGCTGGCGCTCGGCCTGATGGCCAAGAACGGCGCCAGCCCGAACGGGCCCGCTCGGGGAACGCTGCCTACGGCGTGCCGGGAAGCCGGACCGTGACAAGGAGGCCGCCAGCGGGGCTGGGGACGAGGTCGAGGGTCCCGTCGTGGGCGCGGACGATGCTGTGCACGATGGCCAGGCCGAGGCCGACGCCGGCGTGTTCGTCGGTGCGTACGCGTTCTGTTCCGCGCTGGAAGGGTTCGATGAGGGTCGGTACCAGTTCCGGTGGGAGCCGGCGCCCCGTGTTCTCGACTCGCAGCACGCTCGTGTCGCCGTGCGCCTCGGTGTGGACCGTTACGGTGCCGTCGGCGGGGAGGTTGTGGACGATGGCGTTCTGGACGAGGTTCGTCACCGTCCGCAACAGGAGCTCCGCGGAGCCGCTGGTCTGAGCCGGTCCGCCGGTGACGTCCAGCGTGATCCGGCGCTGTTCGGCGAGGGGAAGCAGCGTTTCGGCGGCTTCTTCGGCGATGAGGGAGAGATCGAGGCTCTCGCGGGTGAAGTTTCCGCGGTCGCCGCGGCTGAGCAGCAGGAGGGCCTCGGTGAGGTCGGTCGCCCGCTGGTTGACTGCGTGCAGGCGTTCGATGAGTTCGTCCCGATCCCGCGTGGGATCCTTGCGGGCGACGTCGAGGAGCGTCCGCGAGATCGCCAGCGGGGTGCGCAGTTCGTGGGAGGCGTTCGCGGCGAATCGCTGCTGCTCGGCGACGTGGGACTCGAGTTGTTCGAGCATCGAGTCGAACGCGTCAGAGAGTTCACGGAATTCGTCCTGGCGGCCCTTCATGCGGATCCGGTGGGACAGCGATCCGTTCTCGGTTATCCGGGCCGCATCCGTGATCTGTGTGAGTGGTGCGAGCATCCGGCCGGCGAGGATCCATCCCCCGACGAGCCCGAACACGAGCAGGAAGACCATCGCCGCGGCTGCGGCGGGGACGAAGACTTGCAGGAGGACGTAGCGGTTGGGTGCGACCCTGAGAAGACCCACATCGCTGTCCGGTACGTAGCGCAGCAGGAACACCCACACCACGGCCAGCAGGAGAACGCCGGCGAGCAGAACGAATCCGGCGTAGCTGAGGGTGAGTTTCAGTCGGGCGCTGAGCCCTGGGCGTCTATGCATACGTACTGCCGGGGGCGGCGATGTCCCGGTCCGGGGCGGCGGTGTTCATACCGGTGTCGATCCGGTAGCCGACGCCGGGCACCGTGGCGATGATCCATGGTTCGCCGAGCCGTTTACGCAGCGCGGAGACGGTGATGCGCACGGCGTTGGTAAAGGGGTTGGCGTTCTCGTCCCAGGCCCGTTCCAGCAGCTCTTCGGCCCTGACGACCCCGCCCTCGGCGGCGACGAGGACTTCCAGCACCGCGAACTGCTTGCGGGTGAGCGCGACGTAGCGTTCGTCGCGGAAGACCTCCCGGCGGAACGGGTCGAGCCGCAGGCCCGCGATCTCGCGCACCGGAGGCCGGGCGTACCCGCGTCTGCGGTCAAGCGCCCTCAGCCGCAGGACGAGCTCCCTCAGCTCGAACGGTTTGGTGAGGTAGTCGTCGGCGCCGAGCTCGAAACCGGACGCCTTGTCGTCGATCCGGTCGGCAGCGGTGAGCATGAGGATCGGGATGCCGCTGCCGGAGGCGACGATGCGCCGGGCGACCTCGTCGCCGGAGGGTCCGGGGATGTCACGGTCGAGGACCGCGAGGTCGTACGAGTTGACGCTGAGCAATTCCAGGGCGGCGTTGCCGTCGCCGGCGATGTCGGCGGCAATCGCCTCCAGCCGCAGACCGCCACGGACCGCCTCGGCCAGGTAGGGCTCGTCCTCCACGATCAGTACGCGCATGCGTGAAGCCTATTGTCATCACAAAATAGGCGCCGACGGGTGCACACCGGGCACGCGACTCACCCTGCCGGCGCCCGGCCCGGGGCGAGGCTGGTCCGACGGCACCTCCGCCGTAGTGCGCCACCAGCGGCGCGACGCCAGCCCGAACAGCACGGCGCCGGCGGCGTTGACCAGTACGTCATCCACGGACGACACCCTGTCCAGCCGCAGGACGTACTGTGCGGTCTCGACCAGGACCGAGCAGCTCACCCCGAGCACCAGGATCCGCGGCACGGACGCCGGCGCCGCGAACCGCACCGGAGCGAAGAACCCCAGCGCCGCGAAGATCAGCAGGTTGCCGCCGATCCCGACCGGCCCCATCGTGACCAGGTCCCGCAGCGGGATCAGACTCACCCGGCCGGGGACGACGCCGGCCCCCGGGCCCGGTTGCAGGGTCAGCCACACCATCGGCACCGTTCCGTAGACCATGCCCACCTCGGCCAGCGACATCCGCCACGCCGACGTGACACCGCCCGCGCGCCGCAGGCTCGCCAGAGCCCACACCACCAGAGCGGCCAACGGCAGCCCGACCAGCATCATGAACAGCACACCGTTGAACGTATCGAAGCAGCCGTGCCACCGCCCGGCCATGCAGGCCGGAGCGGTCATCATGAGCGGCCGCCACACGACGAACAGCACGCCCGCCAGGCCGAGGATCGCCAGGCCGGCGAGCATGATCCGGCGGAGCGGTGCTGACGGGGATGGGCTGTGGTTCATGTTCCCCACCTCAGCCGCCCGCCCCGCCGGAGGGCGCAGCGCCGGTGATGGCCTGCGTCTGCCGCTCGAGGATGTCCGCCAGGCTGTCGGAGTCGCGGTTGATGAGGGTAACGGCGACCCAGCCGGTGTACGGGTAGATGCTCCAGTTGGCGCCGACACCGGGGTTTCCACCGGCACGCTGGTACTCCCACTGGCCGTTGACGATGTCGATCGCGAGCCCGTACGCACCGAACGACGTCGGCCCGTGGGGGATTTTGGCCCCGAAGAGCACGTCGGCCCAGGGCCGGTCCAGCACCGTGCCGTCGGTCAGCGCCTGCGCGAACCGGACCAGATCCGGCGCGGTGGCGAAGCCGCCGTCCCCGGGGGCATCGATGAAGGCGCGGCCCGGGTTCTTGCCGAGTGCGTACGGGTACGGGCTGCCCTGGTCCAGGTTGCGGAGCGCGTCCACCACGCTGCCGTCGGCCAGTTCCATGTACGGGTGCGCGATGTGCGGGTCGGTGAGCCACTGCGGCCTGGTGTAGAACGCCGAGCTGGTCATGCCGCAGCGCTTGAAAATGTTCTCCTGGACGTAGTCCCAGTACGTCGTGCCGGCCACGGCCTCCACGATCAGTGCGGAAATGGTGACCTCCGCCTCCGCGTGGGCGGTGTCGGGAGTGCTCGGGACGCCCACCAGTTTCGCCTGCCGGGCCCGCTGCTCGTAGTACTCGTGTACCTCGTCCCGGCTCTGGAAGACGCGTTGCACGTCCTCATCCGCGGAATCCAGCCTGGAGGTGCCGGACAGCAGGTGGTGGACGGTCACCTGCTCTGCAATGTCCTTGGCGAAGCCGGTCAGGTGGGCGCCCACCGTGTCCGACAGCCGCAGCTTGCCCTGCTGCGCCAGCTGCAAGATGGCCACAGCGTGGAACGGCTTGCCCGCCGAACTGAGGCTGAACGCGATGCCCTCGCGGTTGGGGATCCCCTTCTCCTTGTCGGCCATGCCGTAGCTGCGAGACAGGACCATGCGGCCCCGGTGCGACAGCAGCACCACGCCGGAGAACTTGCCCTCGGCGGCCAGTTGCGCCACGTATCGATCGTAGGCTCCGCCGGGCAGGGTGTCCCGCGGGATCCGGTCGTCCCCGGACGAGTCGGTTGGGGCCGAGTCGGCGTGGCCGATCCCGGCGCCCACCAGTGGCACGCCGGCCGCCACCACGCCGGCGGCAGCCAGCCCGCCCCATCTGAACAGCCGCCGCCGATCGATGCCCTGTACCGAATCCGAGTCTATGATCACGGTCCTTTCCCGGTCGAACAAATCTGGCGCTGACAGTGATGCGCTGTGGTTCATGCCTCCACTGAAGACGCAAGGCTGTTGCGTTGGCGTATGCGATTTTCGATACGCCCGCGATACACGGAATCCCTTGCCGCGATCCGGGTATGACGAGGTAGCGGCATGACCAGTCGCGTTGCTTGAGTCTTCGCCACCTTCGAACGTGCTGGTCGGAGGGGCTGGCGTGACGCTCGGTAGGGCTGCTCGTGCTGGTCGTGGTCGGCTGTCTTGGGTCTTGATCATCCGTCAGCGGTTGACCTCGAAATCGGTGAGGACGAACAGAGCGCACAGGAGGTGGGTGGCGCGGGCGGGATCGGTGCGGAGCTTGTCGAGGATCCGCCAGTTCTTCAGATGCGCGAACCTGTGTTCGACAGGGGCGCGTCCGGCGGCCAGACCACGGTTGGCCTGCTTCTGCCCTGAGGTGAGCTTGCACCAGCGGGTGGCCTTGAAGCCGGTGACGATGACCAGGTCACCACGCCATGCGCGTATGCCTTTCCAGGAGAGGACTTCTCCAGGAACAAGCTGCTCTGGATCTCCACGGCCCGGTCGGGCCGGACTCACGACGCCACCGCCGCACGCCCCACTGCACTGTCCGTGACCTCGCGCAAGTCGAGCGGCAGCTCAACC
This sequence comes from Streptomyces sp. NPDC048411, assembly GCF_040704695.1. NCBI lineage: Bacteria > Bacillati > Actinomycetota > Actinomycetes > Kitasatosporales > Streptomycetaceae > Streptomyces > Streptomyces sp. NPDC048411. The sequence continues at coordinate 8,954 of NZ_JBEZKL010000077.1, read as the reverse complement.
AACGCCCCCGCCGTGTCCTCGGGGGCCGCACGCCGGCCGAGGCGATGAAACACTGCTCGAGAGCACTCGCCTACTGCTGATTCACAACGACCAGTGGAAACCGCCCCGTCTACCCGGTCGTCTTCATCGACGCCATCCACGTGAAGGTCCGCGACGGTGCGGTCGCCAACCGGCCCATATATGTCGCCCTGGCCGTCACCACCGAGGGCCGGCGGGACATCCTCGGACTGTGGGCCGGCGACGGCGGCGAGGGCGCCAAGCACTGGATGCACATCCTCACCCCGGCAAGCCGCCGCTATGCCGGCGACCAGGTCAAGCACGCCACGGCGTTCCTTAGATGGCTCGCCGAGCACGGCCTCACCCTGCCCACCTGCCGTCAGGCCGACATCGATGCCTGGCACGTCGAGCACACCGAGCACGGCCGCAACACCATTCGGTCCTTCCTGCTGTGGTGCATGGCCAGCAAGCTCACCAGGCGCTTCCGTCTTCCCGCCGCGGTGATCCGCCAAGCGACACCGCTTCCGCAACACGAACGCATCGGCCTGCTCGGACGCCTCCTGACCGATCACGACCTGCCGCTCCGGCCCCGGGTCGCGGCCGCCATCGTCCTGCTCTACGCACAACCGCTCAGCCGCGTCGTCCGCCTCACTGTCGACGACGTGGTCCACGACGGCGACCAGGTCCTCCTACGACTCGGCGAACCACCTTCCCGGGTCCCCGGACCGGTCGCCGATCTCCTGCTCAGCTGGATCCCGAACCGGGACAACATGAGCACCGCGACAAACCGCGACTCACGCTGGCTGTTCCCCGGGCGCCGGGCCGGACAGCCGATGCACCCCGACACTCTCTCGGCTCTGGTCAACGATCTCGGCATCCCCACCATCGCCAGCCGGGTCTCCGCGATCCGCCAGCACGTCCTGGAGATGCCTGCACCCGTCGTCGCCGACGCCCTCGGCTACCACCAGGTCACCACCGCCAAGCTGGCCGCCCAAGCTGGAGGCACCTGGAGCCGATACGCCGCCGGCGACCCCACACGGTCACCCGCAGGCTGGACTCCACAAGGAACTGACGACAGCTGAAGTGAGAGCCCACCAGTGAAAATGAGCTGGTGGGCAAACAGATCGACTCTCAGTGGGCCTGCGGATAGCCGATTTCGGAGATGTCTTGGGCCAGGTCCGCCAGGGTGACCTCTACGTTCAACGACGACACAAGTTCCTGGTCCAGCGGCCGCAAGGCATACACATCACTCACCGCTTCCAGATCCACAGAGACCTTGTAATAGTCCTCGGCGAAGCGCTGGAACGCTTCGGGTGAGCGGTCGACCAGTAGCTGGAACAGGCCCGTGGCCCCATCAGGGTCGGCACGGTTCGAAGGGAAGTCGATCGTGCCGTGATGCCACTGATCATCCGTTGCCTCCCGCCACAAGCAGGCCGTCACGACGGGCACGCCGTCCTCGTCGGTGAATGCCGGCTCCTGGACAAAGGGCTTGAAGACATCGGGAACATCGTCGATCACTCCCGGCCAGGGCTCGCAATCATGACCATATGGGCTCATCGGCGATTCGTGGCCGAAGCCGCGGACATAGCCCCCGGCCACCGAGAACACGATGGAGTACTCGTCTCCCGACCCGTTGCGCATCGAGGCCATCTCCTCGCCTTCAGCCCAAGCAGCGTTGAAGGAGTAGTACCGGCTTTCCCACTCTGGGCTCAGGATCGCGTCGAGCATCGCAAGCGAGCGGCACAGGTCCCGAAGGTCGGCGATGGCGGGAAGCTGGCGAGCTACTTCATAGACAGTCACGGGATCATCCAACCGGATGCCTCTGACATCAGCCGTGCCCCTGCCAGACGTCACGATCAGTAGCAATTCCAGAGCCGGACGGGCCAACACGCGACAGTTGAATATGCGAGCTCACCAGTATCAACCCCCTCACCGTGTTCGCCGTCGCTGCCGCGCTCCTGGTCCCGGCTGTTCAGGCCGGGGCGACGGCCGCGTGGGGCCCTCACCCCGGCCTCCCCGGGGCCGGCTCGCTCCGCCCGCCCTGACCCAGTTCCGCAGCGTCTCCGGGTTCACCCCCAGATCGGCGGCGACAGATCTGATCGTCGCGTTCGGCCGCGACTCGTACAAGGCGACCGCGTCCGCCTGGAAATCTGGCGGGTAGTGCTTCATGACCACGGGACATCCGATCTCCTGGACGCAAGATCCAAGTGTCTCGGGTGTCCAAGATCCGGGGTCAGGGCCCGTGCTGGCTGCCACCCGACCGGCGAACCGTCCAGTCCACGCCAGCGCCAACGCGGTAATGACGACACACAGCGGATCAGCGCAGTCCGGCGAAGAGATCGTTCTCGGGTATGGCCGCGCCGGTGGCGTCCTGGACACGTACGAAGGTCTCCACGCCCATCAACGCGCCGAACCTCTCCTTGCCCATCTTGAGGAAGAAGATGTTCTCGCCCTGACTGGCGTGCGCGGCCAACGCGTCGAACTTCTGGCTGCTGAACGCGGTGGTGTCCACCCACGTGGTGATCTCGTCGTCGGGGAGGCCGATCTCGGCCATCGCGGCGGCCTCGGCAGGATCCGGCTCCGGCATGTCCTCATGAAACTCGCGCATGATCTCGCCGAACCGCTGCATCATCGAGCGGGGCATCGTGGTCCAGTACACCTTCGGTGTCAGCGCGGTCATCTCCAGAGCCGCCATCGTGATGCGGTGGGCCTGGATGTGGTCGGGGTGGCCGTAGAAGCCGTTCTCGTCGTAGGTGACGACCACATCAGGTCGGTAGTGCCGCATGAGTTCCGCAAGTCGGGCAGCGCCTTCCTCCACGGGGGTCTGCCAGAAGGATCCGGGGGCGTCGTTGCTCGGCCAGCCCGTCATCCCGGAGTCGGCATAGTCCAGCATCTCCAGATCGCTGACCTTCAGGACGTCACAACTCGCCTCAAGCTCTTGACGGCGCATCAAGGCGACGGCCGCCGGATCGTGTCCGGGATCGCCCGGCTTGGCACCCCCCGGTCCGTCACCGCAACCGCCGTCGGTACACGTCACGAGAACGGTGCGGATGCCTTCCGCCGCGTACCGTGCGAGGACCCCTCCGGTTCCGGTGGCCTCGTCGTCGGGGTGGGCGTGTACTGCCATGAGCGTCAAGGGCCGGTCAATCATGAAACAGTCCTCCTGCAGAAATACGTCTTGGTCCGAGTGCGCGGCGGGCGTACCGCGATCCTGGGGCCCGGATCCTGGCGAGACGGATAACCTTGCAGTCTCCGTGTTTCCCCGCCCGTACGGCGCCGGTCCCTCGGTCGATGCAACCGTGCCGACCGGACCGGCTGTTCCCGGCGCAGCCAATTGGCCTTCCAGGCGTCGGAGTTTCAACGCGAACGCGGTACAGGCGCGAGCTGCACGTCTCAGCGCCACGTCGGCCTCTGCGGACCGACATCCTGCGCTGCGAGGTCGGCAACGACTCCCCGGCAGCTGTCTCCGCGGGCAGGGACTCGCTCGGCCCTGATGCGGACCCGCCCAGCGCTGATCGGCCCTCCGTCCATCCACCGCACGAGAGACTGCGTGATCAACGTATGAAAGCACCGGCACGGTAAAGACGGCCCTTGACACCACCTTTATACGACCAGGCAGGAGAGGCGTTATGGGCACCATTTCACCGGCTACAACGGCGCAAGCATCGAGCAGGCCGTCCGGCTCACCAGCTCGCCGTGGACCGAGCGCGACATTGTCACCGTCCAGGACGTCACCGGCGACGGGATCACCGACCTGATCTACCGCACGGACGTCTCCAGCCGACTCCTACTGCGCACCGGTAAACTGGCCGCATCGGGCGGCGGGGTCGACCTCAATTTCCTCGCGGCGGCCGCAAACTCTGCGACCGGGCTGGTCGACCAGTACGGGGCCTCCGGATGGGGCAGCAGCAACATCCGCTTCCTGTTCGGCACACCCAACGCCAACGGCGACAACATCCCGGACTACGTCGGCTCCCGGACGGCCCTGAGCAGGTCCGGCACGGAGACCGTGAGCAACAGCGGAGGAGGCTGGGTCAACAAGAAGGCCATTGGCTGAGTAGCTGTTGTCTTTCCGGACTTGAGGGCTGCGTTTCCGCTGGCCGGGCGTAGGGGCGGAAGTCCCGTGGGAGTAGTGGCCTGTCGTGCTGTCGCTTCCCGGGAGGTCGTGGATGCCGTTGGTGGTTGGGCTGCTGGAACAGCGGGAGTTGGGTGCTCGTCGTCGGGTGGACGGGCTGCGAGAGGAGGTCGACCGTATCCAGGCCGAGTTGGCCGTGGCCGAGCGGGAATGGAAGGAGTGGGCCATCGCCCGATCTCGGGTCGGTGAGGTGCTGGCCCCACCGGGCGGGACCGGGCAGGACCATGCCCAGGCCTAGCGGACCGTGCCAGCCGCCGAGGAGCGGACCGTGAAGACGCCGCAGGTGCCGCAGGCGGCAAAGGCGAAGTCGCAGGTGCCGGTGTGGCGTGAGGGTCTGGCCTGGTCGGTGCTGCCTGTGGACCACCAGCGCATCCTGCAGGCGCTCGCGGACCGGGCCCGGCTCGGCCAGGGGCCGGTGACCTGCCAGGAGATGGCCGCCTTGTTCGGCTTGGACGTGGTGCCGGCACGGGTGGAGGCGCTGCGGTCGAAGGCGAAACGGCTGGTGGCCCGGGGCTGGCTGGCCGAGCCGGCGCCAGGCCGGTTCACGCCTGCTGCGGGTGTGGCCGGGCCAGGCGGCGGGTCATGAGCAGGGTCATCGACCAGTAGACCATCGCTTCGGCACTGGTGCTGCGGCGTTCGAAGTCGCGTGCCAGGCGGCGGGTGCGCATCATCCAGGCGGTTGGGTCGGCCGCGCGGTGAGGTGCCCGCTGTGAGCGAGTCCTGTTCCGCGCGGCCTCCCGCCGAACCGGACATGACGGTTTCCCAGTCATCCGGCTCTCCAGTGACTACTGCGTGAGTGTTCTGGCTGGCTGTTCCGAATGGATGCGGTCGTGGCAGACGTCGCAGGCCACGACCGTTTTGCGGCGTCGTTGGAGCATGACGCGCGCCCAGTCGGAAGGCTGCCATCCGGCATGTGCGAGGTCCGCGAGAGCCCGAACGTGGTGCACTTGCACGTTGCCCTTGCTTCCGCAGATTTCGCAGGTGTCCGCCAGGAGTCTCGCGATGAGTTCCTTTTGCGGATAGTCCACCCGGACCGGCTCGCGGTCGGCGAGTTCCGCCGCTCGCTGCCGTTGGAGGGGAATTCCACCGAACCGTGCCACCAGTGGTTTCCTGCTCTTCCGCTCGATACGGGCCTCGAAGCAGACTCGGGGCCCGTTGGGTGTGTCGATTCTGGCCTTGTGCTTGGCGGCCATCCTCGATACGGACGAACGGTGCTTGGCCGCGAGGGTCTTGAGCATGGAGGTTTCCATGACCCATTGCAGCCGGTGCAGCCGGAAGACATCTCCGGCGAGCAGGTAGTACAGGATGATGCCCCGGTAGACGGTCCCGAAGGTCGCCACGATCGCGTGATCGCTGCTGTTGATCAGGGCCGTCTTCTTCGCGGGTTCTCCGTGGTCGAGATAGGGGGCGCATTTGGCTTTGATCACGTCCCGTGGGACACGGAGAGCGATCTGGCCGTTGACCCGACGGTAACGGCCGGTCTTCTTCGTGTCGTTGTGCTGGGTCGTGATCTCGTAGCCGAGAAACCTCGCTGCCCGGGTGCGGGCATGAGTGATCAGCGTCTTTTCCTGGGACAGTTCCAGCCTGAGTTCGTCACGCAGGAACTGGGCCAAGCGCTGTTTGATCTGCTCGGCCTCGGCTTTCGGTCCGGTGAATCCAAGGAGATGATCGTCCGCATAGCGTATGTAGCGCAGCCTGCGATATTCCGGATCGTTCGGATCCGCACTCGGCAGGCTGACCATCCGCTGACGCAGTGCACGGGCCTGGACCCGGTCGCCGCGCCGGCGGGCCTTCGCCAGCAGATTCTGCAACTCCAAGTAGGCCGGGTTCCTGGCCCGGCGTTTTCCTCGGGTGTACTCCGGAACAAGAACTGTCTCGACGAACTCGTCCAGCTTGTGCAGGTAGATGTTGGACAGGACCGGGGAGGCCACTCCGCCTTGCGGGGCTCCGGAGAGCGTGGCACCCCACTTCCAGTCCTTCAGGTATCCGGCCTTGAGCATGTTGCGCACCAGCCGCAGAAACCGCTGGTCATGGATCTTCTCGCCGAGGACCGACAGCAGGACCTGGTGGTCCAGGCTGCCGAAGCAGTCGGCGATGTCACCTTCGATGAACCAGGACGTCCCGGTCCAGGTGTGGTCCACCTCCCGCAAAGCGGTATGGCAGCCACGGCGGGGACGAAATCCATGGGAGCGGTCGGAGAATGTCGGCTCGTAATACGCCTCCAACAGCAGGCGGATCACTTCACCGACGAGCTTGTCCGACCAGGTCGGCAGCCCCAGCGGACGCATTTTCCCGTTCTTCTTCGGGATATGGACGCGTCGGACCGGACGGAAGCGGTAGCGCTCGTGGCGCATTGTCTCGATGATCCGGCCGATCTTCCGCTGTGACATGCCGTCCACGGTTTCCGGCGTGACCCCGGGCGTCATCGCGCCATGGTTGGCGTAGATCCGCCCGTAGGCCAGCAGATACAACTGCGGATTGAACAGTTGCCGATACAGTTCCTCGCACGGCAGGCCACGCCTGCCGCGTTCACGCAGGACACCCAGCACCGTTTTGGCGCTCTGCATTTCGCATACCTCCCGACTCTGTGGTGTCCGAATCACCTGGCCCCCTTCGCCCGATGTGGACGGCTTTCCCGTCCTCCCTGGCCGGTCGTTACTCCGGCGACTACTACGGGGCCTCCGTCGCCATAGGACTCGCGTCCCGTAGGCGATCCCACGTTCGTCTCTGTCTGTACGTTCTAGCGCGACTTAGGCGTCCCACTCATCTCCTTGAATGTCCTCGCTGGACATCGCTCCGAGCTCCGGAAGTGCCCCGGGCAACCTTCGAATCCAGGACAGAGCGCGGCGCCGGTTTCAGCCGTCTTTCCGGCGGATGGGAACTTGCATCTTCTGGAGATTGGGCTTCAAACAATCCAGTCTTCGCCATATCGCGCGGGCCGCCCAGCACACCGTCTCTGACAACTGAGCCCGGTCACTGGTTTTCTGACATGCTGTTGTCCCCTTCACCTTTCGGATCCAGGTAAGTCATCCGGCCCAGGAACCTCCTTCCGATTTCCTCCCGGCTGAGCCGGGGATACAAACAGAGCGCCTCGTGGCGCACAAGGGGCGCTCGACGATCCACCGCTTGGGCAGGACGACGAAGCCCTTCTGGTCGTCGCTGCGCTTGACGATGGCAAGGACGAGGGCGAGCGAGGCCAGGCAGTACTCGATGAGGCTGCCGGTGTAGCCGCCGTCGGCCCAGACCAGGGCCATCCGGTGATGTGCGCCTGCCATCCGCTCAAGCAGCACGTGGGCGGCGGTGCGGTCGCCGGTGTCGGCGCTCGTGACCATCACGCCCAGCAGCAGGCCCAGGGTGTCGACCACGACGTGCCGCTTGCGGCCGTTGATCTGTTTGCCGCCGTCGAAGCCGCGGCTGTCGGCGCCGACGACGGCGTCCGCCTTGACCGACTGCGAGTCGATCACGCCCGCGCTCGGCTCGGCGTCCCGGCCCGCCCGGGTGCGGACCTGCGCGCGCAGCCGGTCGTGGAAGTGAGTGAGCAGCAAGTAGGCGGACTCTCGGACGAGTCGACCGGTACGCCCTTGACCTCAAGTCCAGTTGAGTTTCTACGGTCGATCTCGTCGGACCGACTCAAACAAAGGCGGGGATCCCAGCCATGGAGTACTCACACAGCGACACCGACCTGCTCAAGCAGCCCGTCGGCTACTGGAGTTGGGCGGCCTACAAGGCCGTCATCGCCCGCACCCGGGCCGCCCTTGCCGGGATTGGCACCACCCAACCGCAGTGGTGGACCCTCGCACAGGTGGCAAGCGCCGACACCGTCAAGACCCGTGACAAAGTGTCCCGCCTCCTTCGGAACTACCTCGACGTCGGCCCGGAAACCATGGAGTCAGAGATCGATACGGTCATCGCCCGGGGCTGGATCACCGAGGATGCCGAGGGGCGCCTGGGCATCACGGCTGAGGGCAGGGCGTTCTACGACAAGGCCGCGGCCCTTCAGGACGAGCTCTGGGCGGAACGGCACGCGGGTGTCTCCGACGAGGAGTACCTGACCACCCTCAAGGTGTTGCAGCGGTTCATCCACAACACGGGCGGGCGAGCTTGGCACCACTAGTGTTACGGCCGGTGGTTTCACGGTGGTGAGTGCCTGCGGATCGGGCACGGTAGTGGCTGGTTCGGGCCCGGTCCTGGTGGCAGGTGCGCCAGCGGTGCCAGTGCATGGCCAGCCAGGTTCGGGCAGTGCGGACGGGGGCGAGGACGATCCGGTCGTACAAGCGGCGGATCTCGTTCACGGCCGGTGGTCGGGTGTCGGCGGCTGACGGGGTATTAGCCGGCTCTGGACGGTGACCAGAAAGGCCATGGCGAGCATGCACACAGTGGTGTGCCGGTACCACGAGCACCACTTGCGTACCTCATGCTCGTCCAGCCCCCACCTGTCCCTTGGCCACCTGGAACGACTCCTCCACCATCCACCGCTGCCCGGCGGCCGTCACCAGCGCGGCCAGGGTGACACCGGGGCCTGTGTGGCACAGGAAGTAGGCGACTTCGCGGACGAGTTCGCCGGTCTTCTTGTCCATCTTGTTGGGGACGGTGGAACGGCGGATCAGCAGCCCGTCCGCCCCACGCCCGGCGTCAGTGTCTGTCCCACGAATGGAGCAACGAGCAACGCGCCATCACGTCACGTGAACAACCGGCTGTAGTACTAGGGCGTGTTTCGAAAGTAGCGCCGTCCGCCCGTAGGGCGGGCCTGGCGGCGTCTGGTGCGTGCGATCGCAAGGCGGAGGGTCGCCCCGATACTGGGCGTATCGGGGCGAGCCCGACA